>JBBTDR010000291.1:0-1734 GCA_038042665.1 Nitrospinota bacterium | reverse complement strand
CTCCTGAGGACACCCTCCCATGACCGAAGCCTTCGAGCGGAGCCGGCCCACCTCCAAGGCCCTCTTCGAGCGCGCCCAGGGCACCCTCGCGGGAGGCATCACCAGCGAATTGCGCGCCGCCGAGCCCTTCCCCATTTTCATCGACCGGGCCGAAGGCTCCCGCAAATGGGACGTCGACGGAAACGAGTACGTGGACTACTCCATGGGCAGCGCCGCCCTCCTGCTCGGCCACGCCCATCCGGCGATCGTCCAGGCCGTGACGCAGCAAGCCGCCAAGGGCACCCTCTACTCCGCCCTGACGGAGCTGGAGCTCCGCTGGGCGGACCTGGTGCGGGAGCTTTACCCCAGCGCCGAGCGGGTGCGCTTCGTCGGGACGGGGACCGAGGCGAACATCCTGGCCCTCCGGCTCGCCCGGGCCTTCACCGGCAAGCCCAAAGTGCTGCGCTTCGAGGGCCACTTCCACGGCTGGGGAGACGACACCGCCGTCGGCATCAAGATCCCCTGGCACGAGCCCCCCACCCACGGGCTGCCGCCCGGCGCGCGGGAGGCCACCCTCGTCTGCCCGGCGGAGACCGCCGCCGCCGCCCGGGCCCTGGAGGCGGATTCCGGCATCGGGGCCATCATCCTCGAGCCCTCGGGGGCCTCCTGGGGGACCGTTCCGCTGCCCGCCGGGTTCCTGAAGGGCCTGCGGGCCCTGGCGGACAAGCACGGCGTGCCCCTCATCTTCGACGAGGTGATCACGGGCTTCCGGTGGAGCCCCGGCGGGGCGCAAGTGACCGAAGGGGTGCGGCCCGACCTCACCACGCTGGCCAAGAACCTCACCGGCGGCCTGCCGGGAGGGGCCGTGGCCGGCCGGGAGGAGATCCTCTCCCTCCTCGACACCTCGAAAGAATACAAGGGCAAGAAGGCGGGGGTGTTCCACCGGGGGACGTTCAACGCCAACCCGCTCTCGGCCGCGGCGGGAATCGCCGCCCTGGAGATCTTCCGCACCGGCGAGCCCCAGCGCATCGCCAGTCAACTGGCGGCCCAGCTGCGGGACGGGATGCAGAAGATCCTCCGGAGGCAGGAGATCGCCGGGGCGGCCTACGGCGACTCCTCCACCTTCCACATCTTCCTGGGCAAGGGGGCGCGGGGCACCATCGAGGGGCTCTCCCCCGTGGACCTCAAAGGCATCCCGCCCAGGACGGTCAACGCCCTCCAGCGGGCCCTGCGGCAACGCGGGGTGGACTTGCTTTCCTACACCGGAGGGGTCACCTCCTCCGCCCACACCGAGAAGGACGTCGAGGTCACCCTCGCCGCCTTCGACGAGGCCATCCGGGAGCTGGCTGAGGGCGGCGCGGTCGAGCGGCTCTAGCGCCTCTTGCGCAGGCGGCCCGTCTCCTGGGCGTCCACCTCCAGCGTCCCGGGCCGGACCGCCACGCCGTAGTCCCCGCGGGCGGCCACGAGGGAGACCACCCCGTCGCGGACGTCGCGGAGGACCTCCTCCGCCGGCCGCTCGAAGGGGTCGCCGAAGCCGCCCCCTCCGCCCGCCTCGATGAGCAGCCTCCCCGGCTGGAGGTCCACGTTGGCATACTGAGGCAACTCCGCCTCTCCCCCTCCCACCGGGGCAAAACTCACCCGCGAGATGGCGCCGGGCTTCCCCCCCAGCAACCCGAAGGAGGTGACCGTCCGGCACGACTCGCCGCGCGTCGAGCACGAGACCGGCGCGAGCAGGTCGGCCTCGTAGATCACCCC
>JBBTDR010000290.1:0-2783 GCA_038042665.1 Nitrospinota bacterium | reverse complement strand
GTGGGCGTCGGGGCGGCGGGCGTGATCGACGCCCAGGCGGGGCGCATCGTCCAGTCCCCCAACCTGCCCCCCCTCTCCGGCTTCCCCCTGCGGGAGCGCTTGAAGGAGACCCTCGGCGGGATCACCCCCCACCTGATGAACGACGCCAACGCCGCCGCCCTCGGGGAGTTCCACGCCGGGGCGGGCCGCGGCTTCCGCAGCATGGTCCTCCTCACCCTGGGGACGGGGATCGGGGGGGGCATCGTGCTGGATGGCAAGCTCTGGGAAGGCGCGGCGGGGGTGGCGGGCGAGGTGGGCCACATGTGCATCCAGGCCGGCGGCCCGGAGTGCACCTGCGGCGCCCGGGGCTGCCTCGAGGCCTGCGTCTCGGGCTGGGCGCTGGCGCGCGACGCCCGGGCCGCCGCCCGGGAGCCGGGCTCGGCCCTCGCCTCCCTCCCCGAACTCACCCCCAAGCGGCTGGCCGATCTCGCCCTCGCCGGGGACGCCGGCGCCCTCGCCCTGTGGGAGAAGGCCGGGACCATGCTCGGCACCGGGATCGCCAACCTGATGAACCTCCTCAACCCCGAGTGCGTCGTCCTCGTGGGGGGGCTCGCCCAGGCGGGCGAGCTCCTCCTCGCCCCCGCGCGGAGGGCCTGGGAGCGCCAGGCCCTCGGGCGCGCCCGCGCCTCCGCCCCGGTGCTCCTGGGCGCGCTCGGGGAGTGGGCGGGGGCCCGCGGGGCGGTGCAGCCCCTCCTCGCCGGGCCATGAGCGCCTTTCGGCCCACGCGGCGCGGCATGCGGCGGAGAGCGGGCCTCCTCCCCGCCCTCCTGGCCGGGGCCGTTTGCCTCACCGCCGCCCCTGGCGAAGGGGCGACCCCTCCCCCCTTCCGCGGCGGGGAGCGGCTCACCTACCAGATCCGCTGGCTGGGGATGCACGTCCTCACGGCCCGCCTGGAGGTGGAGGGCCCCGTGGACTGGAAGGACGCGAAGGCCCTCCGCTACCGCCTCCGCCTGACCTCCGCCGGTCTCCTCCACCCCCTCTACCCCATCCGCGACTCCGCCGTGAGCCTGGCCGATCCGGAGACCCTCGCCAGCCGCCGGCTGGACGTCCACCAGAAGGAGGGCTTCCGCTACCGGAGCCACAAGTGGATGGTCTTCGGGAAGGACCACGTCCTCTTCGGCCGGGGCGAGCGGGAGCCCGTGCGCCACGAGGCCCCCGAGGGGGTGCTGGACGCCCTCTCCGCCCTCTACAAGATCCGGGCGCAGGACCTGCGGCCGGGGGCCGGGACCGAGATCGCGGTGTTCGACCGCAAGCGCACCCGCCTGGTGCGCGTCCAGGTGACCCAGGCCGAGCTGCTGGACTCCCTCTGGGGGCCGGTGCGCACCCTGCGGGTGGAGCCCTTGTTCATCGGGGACGAGGCCCTCAACCGCAGGGGCCGGGCCTGGATCTGGGTGACGGCGGACGCGGCCCGGGTCCCCGTCCGGATCGAGAGCCGGACCTTCGTGGGCTCCTTGGTGGCCCATCTGGTCGAGACCCGGGGGCTGGACGGGGGCCCCCTCGCCGGCCCCCCCGTCCAGGAGATCTCCGCCTGGCGGCCCGCCACCCGGGTGGTCAATGAGAGCGAGTGGAACCCCTCGGAAAAGTTAAAGGAACTTCTTAACAAAAAGTCTCAACCTCGCTAAAAATAAGCCATTCATAATTTTTTATTTTTTTATCCGATTCTTGTTGCGCCGGGCACGGTGTTAATATACATTAACAATGTTTTTTAAGATCAACTTTGACCCCGTCCTCGGCCCACCCGACATGAGGTCTGGCGCATGCACGGTCCCCACCCGCGAACGGCCGGCGGCCTCTCCCCCAGCCTGGAGCACTACCTCCGGGCCATCCACGACCTGGAGCAGGAGAAGGGCCACGCCCGCGTCACCGACATCGCCGAGCGGCTGGGAGTGGCCAAGCCGGCCGTCTCGGTGGCGCTGCGCTCCCTGCGCGCCTCGGGCCTGGTGGACCACCGCGCCTATGAGAGCGTCCACCTCACCAGCGAGGGGGTGCAGCGGGCCAAGGGGGTCTCGGGCAAGTTCTCCATCCTCCAGCATTTCCTCACCGAGGTCCTGGGGATCCGGGACGAGCAGGCCTTCATGGACGCCTGCCTGATGGAGCACTATGTGAGCCCAAGCACCATGGGCCGCCTGCTGGACCTCCTGCGCTTCTTCGAGCGCGAGGACAAGCAGGCGATCCTCGATGCCTTCCACGCCTACCGGCGCACCTGCGAGAGCGACGACTCCTGCCCCAGCTGCGCGTTCCACTGCGACATCGTGGTCCAGGACGCGGAAGAGCGCCCCGAAGGTTGACCCTCACTGCCCCCGTCCTTTCTGAACGAGCGGGGGGGGAGCGCACGAACATGGAATGTCACGTCACCACGGCAACGGTGACCGAACAATCCGAAGCCCTCTTGCTCATGGGCTCCCCCAACGTCGGGAAGAGCGCCCTCTTCCACGCCCTCACCCGGGCCCACGTCACGATCTCCAACTATCCGGGCACAACCATCGCCCTCGCCCGGGCGCCCCTGAAGGAGGGCGGCCTCCCTCTCTACGACACCCCGGGAGTCTACGGCCTCCTCCCCCTCTCGGAGGACGAGGAGATCGCCCGCCAGGCCCTCGTCCATCCTGGCACCTCGCGGGTCATCGTGGTGGTGGACGCCAAGAACCTGCGGCGCGGGCTGGCGCTTGCGCTCGAGGTGGCCGAGGCGGGGCGCCCCCTCGCGATCGCCCTCAACATGGAGGACGAGGCCCGGGCCCTGGGCTACC
>JBBTDR010000289.1:0-8403 GCA_038042665.1 Nitrospinota bacterium | reverse complement strand
CATGAACTTGCCGTTGTACTCCCCGAGCGCGCCCTCGGCCGCGCGGTAGCCCGGGTAGGGGCCGTAGGAGCTCGATGTCCACTCCCACACGTCCCCGAACATCTGGGCGGGGCCGCGGGCGCCCGGCGGCGCGGGGGCGGGGTGGTAGCGGCCCGCCCCGGCCAGGTTGCCCTCGAGGGGGGCGTCCGCCGAAGCCGCCTCCCACTCCCCCTCGGTGGGGAGCCTCGCCCCGGCCCAGCGGGCGCAGGCGTCGGCCTCGAAGTAGCTCACGTGGCAGACGGGCCCGGCCGGGTCCACCGGCTTCAGCCCGGCGAGGGTGAAGTGGAACCACTGGCCGTCCCGCTCCAGCCAGTAGAGGGGGGCGCGCCAGCCCTCGCGCTGGACGGCGGCCCAGCCGAGGGAGAGCCAGTGGGCGGGCCGGGCGTAGCCCCCGTCCCGCATGAACTCCAGGTAGTCCCCGTTCGTCACCAGGCGCGAGGCGAGCTGGTGGGGCTCGAGGAACTGGCGGTGGCGGGGGGACTCGTTGTCGAAGGCGAAGCCCTCGCCCGCGTGGCCGATCCAGCGCACCCCTTCCCCGTAGGAGAGCCAGCGCAGGGCGGGGGCCTCGGCCGGAGGCGGGTCCTCCCGCTCGCGGTAGGCCGGGTGGATGGGGTTGCCCGAGAGGACGTGCTTGATGTCGGTGAGGATGAGCTCCTGGTGCTGCTGCTCGTGGTTGAGGCCGATCTCCATGACGGGGAGGACCCGGGCCAGCGTCTCCGCGCCGGCCGAGGCGAGGAACTCCTCCATCGCTTCGTCCACGGCCCGGCGGTAGTCCCAGATCTCGGCCACGCCGGGGCGGGAGACGAAGCCGCGCTGGGGGCGCGGGAACTGGGGCCCGACGGCGTTGTAGTAGGAGTTGAAGAGGTAGGCGAACTGCGGGTGGTAGGGCTTGTAGCCGCGGGCGAAGGGGGTGAGGACGAAGGTCTCGAAGAACCAGGTGGCGTGGGCCAGGTGCCAGCGGGTGGGGCTCACGTCGGGCATGGACTGGATGACGCAGTCCTCGGGCGAGAGGGGGGCGCAGAGGTGGCCGCTGAAGCGGCGCACCTCGGCGTAGCGCCCGCGCAGGCTCTCGCGCGCGGGGGCTTCCCGCGGGGGCGCAACCGAGGGATGGTTCATGGGCGGCGTACCCTCCGGCGAATGTGGGCCAGGCGTGGAATCCAAACGCGTGGGTCAGGCCGCGGATGCCAGGCCGCGCGGGCCACTCCCCCCACCCAAGGACCGGCCCCCCTGGCCGGATGGGGGGGGTAGAGGCCCGCCCACGGGCAAGATATGAGTGGCGCGAACCCGGGGCCAAAACTATAGAGGCGCGGGGCGGGGATTTCAAACGGGGGGCACCGCCCGGACTGTGACGCACCTCACACCCGGCCCGGGCGGGCCGCGGACCTTCGGCGGAAAATCCGGCTCCCGGCTACTTCCAGAACATGAGCCGCTCGAGGAGGGTGAGCTTGGGCACCTCCTCGGTGGCGACGAGGGCGGTCTTGGCGATGACCTCGTTCCCCACCACGGCCTCGATCTCCCCGACCTTCTGCCCCTTGGCGAGGGGGGCCTGGAGGGGGTTGGAGAACTTCAGGCGGGTCTTGGCCTGGGGGGCCTCGAGGCGCTTCACGAGGACGGAGACGGCGGCCTCGGGCTTGAGCAGGGTGGCCTTGATCCTGGAGCCCTGGACCGGGATGGGCTTCTCGAGCTCCCGCACCTTCTCGAAGAAGACCTCCTTCTTATAGAGGCGGAAGCCCTGGAGGAGGAGGCGGCTCGTCTCCTGGTCCCGGACGGGGCGCTTGGGCGAGCCCAGCACCACCGAGATGAGGCGCAGGTTCCCCCGCTTGGCGGTGGCGCAGAGGTTGAAGCCCGCCTCGTCGTAGTAGCCCGTCTTGATGCCGTCCATCCCCTGGAAGGCGCGCATCAGCCGGCTGTTCGTGTTGAGGAGGCCGAACTGCCCGCCGCGGAAGGTGTCCTGCAAGGTGGAGGTCCACTTGAGGAGCATCGGGTGCTTCAAGAGCTCCCGGGCCAGGATGGCGGTGTCGCGCGCCGTGGTGTGGTCGGCCTCCTCGCCCGGGCCGGGGGGGAGCCCGTGGACGGAGTGGTAGAGGGTGTTCTTCATCCCGAGCTGCTTCGCCCGCTCGTTCATGAGCTGGACGAAGGCCTGGGTGGAGCCCGCCACGTGCTCGGCCACGGCGTGGGAGGAGTCGTTCGCCGAGACGATGGAGATCGTCTTGAGGAGCTCCTCCAGCGTGAACCGCTCGCCCTGCTTGAGGTAGACCTGGGAGCCCCCGATCTTGCTCGCCGCCGCGGAGGTGATGACCACCTCGTCCAGCTTGTGGACGCCCTTCCCCACCGCCTCGGCCACCACGAGCATGACCATCATCTTCACGATCGAGGCCGGCACGAGCTTCTCGTCCGCGTTGTGCTCCTCGAGCACCCGGCCCGTTTCGGCCTCAAGCAGGATGGCGGACTTGTAAGGGGGCTTCGCCTCCTCCTTCGGGGCGGGGGCCCTGGGCGCGGGGGCGGCGGGCGCCCGCTGGGCGGCCGGGGCCGCGCCGGGCAGCGCCAGAAGGGCGGCGCACACGAGGCAGAGGAACCCCACGCGCGGCGAGGGCATCAGAACACCTCCAGATCGGCGGAAGGAGCGGACGGACGGGCCGAATGAAATCGCAAGCACATGGCGTCCAGGGGGGCTTCGCGGGAGACCGGGCGGCGCCGGCGAACTCCCGGAAAACCCCGGATCGGGCGGGGGTTACAGTCTTCGAAGGAAGAATACCACAGCGGGCGGGGCGTGGAAATCCCCTTTTCGGATGGCATCAGAGGCGGCAACTCACCGCCCAAACAAAAAGCCCGCGCCCCCCAACGGGCGCGGGCCCGCAACACGAAAGCTCCGGTTTCATGCAAGCGGAGGCAGCCTGGGAAGAACCCGGTCTCCTTCACGCCCCGCCCGCAGCGAAGCGCGCTTCCGCCCCCGGGCTATTTGGCGGGGAGAGAGAGAACCAGGGCGCCGCTCGCGCTCATGAGGTTGACGTTGCCTGTATTGCCATCGAGCCTTACCCGCTCTTTTCCGCCTGAGTCGTACGCGCGAATCGAGCCGTCCGAGGCAAGAGCCGCCCGGATCTTTGCGTTTGCGTCTGATACGACGACCGTCCCCACTGAATTAAGAAAGACTCTGTTCTGTCCACCGGAATGGGTGAGAGCAATTGTGCCTGCTGTGCCATTGATCCACACTCGTGGGTTTCCATCCGTGTCGTACGCGGCAATTTGACCCCCCGAACTGATACTTGCCCGCCACTTACCCGAAGCACTTCCGAGATAGATTGACCCGTCAGCCCCATTGAGAAGGAGCCGCGTATTTCCAGTGCTATCTTTTACGAGGATTTGTTGGGCTTCGATCTTCGTGGCGGTGATCAGCTGGGTGGTGACCTTGCTGGGCTCGATGGCTGCCGTGTAGGCGATGGTGAACTGGGCCGTCCCGGCCACGAGCCCCGCCACGGCGAGGGCGCCCACCCCCGCGAGCCACTTCTTGAGAACGCGGTTCTGTTTCTCCAGCCGCTCAAAACGCTCCTCGATCGTCATGGCGAACCCCTCCCTCGGGCAGACTGAAGCCGCGGAGGCTCCTGGGCCGGCCGCTCAGGCGAGCCCGCTTCCCTCCATCGCTCCCCGCAATGCGAAGCCGCCTCCCCCGCGCCTTGAGATCGCGCGGCGCCTCCGGCCAAGCCTCGGCCGCTTCCCGATTGCCCGGCACGAAAGTTTCAGAAGGCGCCGGGGATGCTCCCCGAGCAAGCTTGCCGCTGCTGCGGGTTGGCCATTTTCCCGCAGAGGGCCAGCGCCTCGCCCCGGAGGCTGTTGTGGTCCTGAATCATCTGCATGCCCTTGGCGTTGAGGCCGTTGTTTTGATTGGTCATCAAGGCGATCTCCGCGTTGAGCTGCTGGATCTTTGCCTGATTGGCTTTGATTTGGGTCAGGTTATTCTGCATCGCTTGCCGATTCGCCCGGGCCGTGGCCGCAAGCTGGCCCATCTGGGAGCGCATCTTGCCCACCTGCTGGGTGATCGGGTGGGCGAGGGGGCCTTCCTGGAGGGAGGCGTCCGGCTTCGGGGGAATCGGCGAGGGCGGCTGGGCCGGGGCCTGGAAGGCCAGAAGGACGAACCCTGCCATCGCCAGTGACGTCAATGTGCGCTTCATCTCTGCATCCTCCTCTCGTAGAGAAAATGAGCACGAAGCCGATATCTCCCCTGGGGCGGGAGCCGTCGGCACGCCCCAGAAGTACCACTGGTGATTGTTTTATTATAATATCGTTTTCTCTGGATTACCATAACGAGACCCCCCTTTGTGTGAGCGGGATCACAAAATCGGGAAGCGGCATCCCCACTTTCCCCTGGCGGCCAACGGGCTCCGCCTTGACGCGGGATGGGGAAACCCTACAATCCTCCCCATCACCCAGCCCAAGCGAAGCACGCTCTGGCGGGAGAGGCGGGCGGAGGAGGACCGCACCCTCCGGGCCCGCCTCTCTGGACCCTCGAGAGGAGAGCCCCGATGCGCACCCTCCGCAACGCCGCCCTCGCCGCCCTGGCCGCCCTCGCCCTCGCGGCCCCCGCCTGGGGGGCGGAGGACGCCCTCCTGCGCGAGGCGAAGAAGGAGGGCAAGGTCCTCTGGTACACCGCCGTGGCCACCTCGGTGGCCCAGAACACCTGCAAGAAGTTCATCGCCAAGAACCTGGGGGTGACCTGCACCGTCCACCGCGACGGCTCGGGGCCGCTCTACCGGAGGGTCCTCCAGGAGGCCCAGAGCGGGGTGAACGTGGCGGACCTCCTCGACACCGCGGACACGGGCTACTTCCTCCGCCTCCGCAAGGACCACCTCGCCCCCCACCACCCCCAGGAGATCAAGAAGTTCCACCCCTCCTTCAAGACCGACCACGGCTTCTGGCACTTCTACCGCGCCACCATCGTCGTGCCCTACTACAACACCAAGAAGGTGAGCGCGGCCGAGGCCCCCAAGAGCTGGAAGGACCTCGCGGCCCCCCGCTTCCAGGGCAAGCTCGCCCAGGCCCACCCGGCCTACAGCGGGAACATCACCCTCCAGATGCTCACCCTCGAGAAGATCCTCGGCTGGGGCTACTTCGAGCGGATCGCCTCGCTCAAGCCCAACATCACCCAGTCCAGCCTGGGCAACATCCCCATCGTGGCGCGCGGGGAGGCCGACGCCGGTGCGGGCAGCCCCCTCTACGCCGTCCTGAACGAGATCAAGAAAGGGGAGCCCCTCAAGGTCTTCTACCCCCCCGAAGGGGTGCCCCTGAACACCATGCCCTTCGGCGTCATGAAGAAGGCCCCCCACCCCAACGCCGCCCGGCTGTTCATGGACTTCATCTTCAGCCGCGAGGGCCAGCAGATCATCGCCGACGACCACCTCTACAGCGGCCACCCCGAGGTGAAGCACCCCGAGGCCCTGCCCGACCTCAAGAGCCTCAAGCTCCTCGACCTCGACCCGGCCGAGGTCGAGGAGAAGAGCAAGGACCTCAAGGAGAGGTTCCAGAAAGCCTTCGGGGTGTAGGGGCCTCCCCCGCTCCCACCCACGACCCGCCCCCAGCGGGGGCGGGCTCGTTTTTTTCAAAACCCGAGTTTATTTATAAGATATCCGTGTCATCATATCATATTGATTTTAAATGATATGCATTGCAAGCGCGCAATGGTAGCCAGTATTGTACAAAAATTATTATTTATAGTTGACTATTTAAGTGTGTGTTGCTATGTTAAATGGCAGCTTGCCCGTTGACGCGGGCGCCGGAGCGAACGCTTTCAAAAGCAGGGGCAGATGGAGGTGCGAGCCGTGGACTGCTGCCAAGACCTCAGTGGCCGGAACTCCCAAGGGGTCGGCCGCCGGACCTTCCTGCGCGGGATGCTGGGCGGGGCCTTCGGGGCGCTCATGGCTTCCCCCCTCCCGGCCGGGGCCCAGGCCAAGAAGATCCGCCTCGCCTTTTGCAGCCAGCTGCTGTGCATCGTCCCCTACGAGGTGGCCCGCGCCAGGGGGCACTTCCAGGCCGAGGGCCTCGACGTGGAGCTCATCTACACGCGCGGGGGCACCGCCGCCATGCAGGCCATGATCGGGGGCGCGGTGGAGTACGCGGCGACCTCCTTCGACGTGGCGCTCTCGGCCTTCGCGCGGGGCGCCCAGGTTCGGCGCTTCGCCTCGACGGGGAGGCTGCCGCTCTTCGCGCTGGCGACCTCGCCCAGCCGCGCGCGGGAGATCCCCTCCCTCAAGGAGCTCGAGGACCGCACGGTGGGCGTGTCCGCCCTGGGCAACGCGGACCACGTGCTCGCCCTCTACCTGCTCAAGCAGGCCGGGGCCGACGTGCGGAAGGTGCGCTTCGCCATCCTGGGCCCGAACCTCTTCGACGCCTTGCGGCTCGGGCAGATCGACGCGGGCATGGTCCAGGAGCCCGCCCTCTCGCTCCTCGCGGAGTCGGGCGCGCGCGTGCTCATGAACGCGATGGACCTCGAGGACGCGCGGAAGCACCTGGGCGGGCCCTACGAGTTCATGGGGGTGGCCTTCCGGGCCGGGGAGCGGGAGGCCCGCCTGGAGGAGATGCGGCGGCTGGCCCGGGCGCTCGAGAAGGGCCTCCAGGCCACCCACGCCCTGCCGGCCGCGGCCGTGGCGGACGCCCTGCCGAAAGAAGCGATCGCCGGCGGGGACAAGGCGCGCATCGTGGCCATCCTGGAGCGCTACCGCGGCTCCCTCTACCCCTCGGGCGTCAAGATCGACGTCGAGGCTTGCGTCCGCGTCGCCGACTCCCAGAAAGCGGCGGGCATCCTGGGCGCGGACGTGGACGCCCGGAAGGTCCTCGACCTCTCCATCGCGGGGAGCTGACATGCTGCGCGTCTCGAAGATCACGCTTTCCTACGGGGCCGAGCCCGTGCTGCGGGGCGTGAGCCTGAAGCTCGAGAAGGGCCAGTTCACGAGCCTGGTGGGGCCCTCGGGCTCGGGGAAGAGCAGCCTCCTGCGGGTCATCATGGGGCTCCAGAAGCCGGAGGCGGGCCTGACCGAGATGGGAGTCGGCCCGGCCGAGGTCGGCATCCTCTTCCAGGACGACGCGCTCCTGCCCTGGCGCACCGCCAGCGCGAACGTGGCGCTGGGGCTCCGGGCCCGGGGCGTCCCCAAGAGGGAGGCCCTCCGGGAGGCCGAGCGCTGGCTCGGCCGGCTGGGCATCGGCGGCCTGGGGGGGCGCTTCCCGAGCGAGATGAGCGGGGGCCAGCGCAAGCGCGTGGCGCTCGCCCAGGTGCTGGCGCTCAGGCCCAAGCTCCTGCTCATGGACGAGCCCTTCGCCTCGCTCGACGCCATCGTCCGCCACCGGATCACCGAGGACCTCCTCCAGTGGGCGGAGCGCGAGAGCCTGACGGTCCTCCTCGTCACCCACGACCTCGAGGAGGCGCTCGCCCTCTCGGACACCGTCCATCTCCTCTCCCAGGGGCCGAACGCGCGCATCCGGGAGAGCTACCACGTGCCGCTGCCGCGCCCGCGCGACCTCCTTCAGGCCCGCACGCACCCCCTCTTCGGGGCGCTGCTCAAGCGCTTGTGGCACGACCTGTCCGAGGAGGCGGAGGGGAACGGCAAAGTGCGCCTGCTCAGGAGCGAGGCATGAAGCGGCTCCTCGGGAAAGCCTGGCAGCGCCAGGCGCTCGCCCTCTTCGTCTCGCTGGCGGCCTGGGAGGCCGCGGGCCGCCTGGGGGCGCTGAACCCCTTCTTCCTGCCCCCGCCGAGCGCCGTGGGGCGCGTGCTCATCGAGCTCTTCGCGGAGGGGGAGGGGAGGATCTGGATCCACCTCTCCGCCACCTTCTCGGCGGCGCTGCTCGGCCTGGCGGCGGGCATCGCGGCGGGGGCGCTCCTGGGCCTGGCGAGCGCGGTGGCGCCCCCCCTGGCGGAGGCCCTCGTGCCCGTCATGGTGCTCCTGAACGCCATCCCGCGCGTGATCCTGGCGCCGCTCTTCGTCATCTGGCTGGGGATCGGCCTCGAATCCAAGATCGCCCTCGCGTTCATCCTGGTGGCCGTGATCATGTTCTTCGCCGTCTACAGCGGCATCCGCGACGTGGACCGCAGGCTCATCGAGCGCGTGAGGACCCTGGGCGGGGGCCGCTGGGTGCTGCTCAGGGAGGTGTACGCGCCCTCGGTCGCGGCCTGGGTCCTGGGGGCCATGAAGGTGGCCGTGGGCTTCGCCTTCACGGGGGCGGTGGTGGGGGAGTTCGTGGCCTCGAGCCGGGGGCTGGGCTACCTCCTCTCCTTCGCCCAGAGCACCTACAACGCCGCCCTCTCCTTGGCCCTGGTCATCCTCGTCATCGCCTTCGTGCTTTTGCTCTTCGGCGCCGACGACCTGCTGGAGCGAAGGCTCT
>JBBTDR010000288.1:0-3647 GCA_038042665.1 Nitrospinota bacterium | reverse complement strand
CCTTCCGGGAAGCCGTTGCCATCGGACAAAGAACGAAGATACACTACAGCCCGTATTTTTTCAGCCGCCGCGGGCTTCCCGGCCTCCTCCCCAGCCATCCGAGCCGGCGGGGCGGAGCGGCAGGAAGCCGTTGGATCCGCTCAGGAGGGGCATCCGGGAGATGAAGCCGGACCCCATCGCGTTGACTGGGGTGAGGTTCCTCGGGCGTCAGGCCCTTGACCTCATCGCCGAGGCGGGCCGGATGGGGATCTTCCTGGCCTCCTCCCTCGGCTGGCTCCTCCTGCCCCCCTACCGCTTCCCCCTCCTCCTGCGCCAGATGCACTTCATCGGGGCGGGCTCGCTCTCCATCGTGCTGCTGACCGGCCTCTTCTCCGGGATGGTGCTGGGGCTCCAGGGCTTCCACACCCTTCAGAAGTTCGGCTCCGAGGGCCTCCTGGGCCCGGCCGTGGCGCTCAGCCTCGTCCGCGAGCTGGGGCCCGTCCTGACCGCCCTCGTGGTGGCCGGGCGCGCCGGCTCCGCCATGGCGGCCGAGATCGGCATCATGGTGATCACCGAGCAGGTGGACGCCCTCCACAGCATGGCCGTCAACCCCATCCAGCGGCTGGCTTCCCCGCGCCTCCTGGCCGGGGTGCTGACCTTCCCGCTCCTGAGCGCGCTCTTCAGCGTGGTGGGCATCTTCGGAGGCTACCTTGTCGGGGTGAAGCTCCTCGGCCTCAACGCCGGCACCTACTTCGGCGAGATGCAGGCCAAGGTGGACATGGCCGACATCACGGGGGGGCTGGTGAAGGCCTTCTTCTTCGGCCTTCTGGTGACCTGGATCTGCTGCTACAAAGGCTACACCTGCGGCCACGGGGCCGAGGGGGTGGGCCGGGCCACCACGTCGGCCGTCGTCCTCTCCTCTGTCTTCATCCTGGTGGGCAACTATTTCCTGACCTCGGTGCTCTTCTGAGGGGGGAGGGGGCCTTGTCACAACGCGGAATGGAACTGACCGTCGGCGTCTTCGTGCTGGCGGGGCTGGCCGCCCTGGCGTATCTCTCGATCCGCCTGGGCGGGCTGGACCTCTTCGAGACGGGTACCTACGAGGTGAGCGCCCGCTTCAGCAGCGCCAGCGGCCTCCGGGAAGGGGCCACGGTGGAGATCGCGGGGGTGCAGGTGGGGCGGGTGAAGGCCATCCGCCTCGAGCAGAACGAGGCCCTCCTCACCCTGCGCCTGCACTCCCCGGTCCGGCTCACCGAGGACACCATCGCCTCCGTCCGCACCAAGGGCATCCTCGGGGACAAGTACATCAGCATCAGCCTGGGGGGCGCGGAGAAGACGATCGCGCCCGGCGGCCGCATCCGGGAGACGGAGCCCCCCGTTGACATCGAGAAGCTGATCGGCCAGTTCATCTACGGGAAGGTGAAGTGACCGGGCGATCCCGCCCGGGCGCCCGCCGCGAAGGAGAACACCGGACCATGACGGGCACCAGAACCAGCCTCCGCATCGCGCCGCTCCTGGCCGCGGCGCTCCTCGCCGCCGCCCCCGCCGCATGGGCCGGCGAGCCCACCAACCAGATCAAGGGGGTGGTGGACAGGGTGATCTCCATCCTGCGGGACGCGTCCCTCCTCGCGCCGGAGAAGAAGGACGAGCGCCGGACGAAGCTCCGCGCGGCCATCGCCACCGAGTTCGACTTCGAGGAGATGGCCAAGAGCGCCCTCGCCGCCCACTGGCACAACCGCACCCCCGCCGAGCGGAAGGAGTTCGTCGAGCTCTTCGGCCGGATGATCGAGCGGACCTACATCGGCAAGATCGAGCTCTACACGAACGAGATCATCCGATACGTGAAGGAAGAGATGACCGAAGCGGACCGCGCCACGGTGGATACCATCGTGACCACCAAGGCGGGGCAGGAGATCCCCATCCGCTACAGCATGCTCAGGCAGGGGAAGGCCTGGAAGGCCTACGACGTGACGATCGAGGGGAACCGCCTGGTCCGCAACTACCGCGACCAGTTCCAGTCCATCATCCGGCGCTCTTCCTACGAAGACCTCGTAAAAACCCTCCGGGCCAAGCGAGACGAGGGCTAGCCGGATCCCCGGGGGCCGGGGCGCGCCCGGGCACCTCCGGCAGGGGGAACCGGCGCGCCACCTCGGTGTGATCCCGCATCCCCATGGACTCGCGCTGGACGATGAGGAAGTAGCGGTAGCGCTCCGCCTGGTCGAGCGCCGCCTGGAGGCTCTTCTCCAGCGCGGCCCGGTGCTCGGGCGCTCCCCCGGGGCAGCGCCCGAGCTCATCCACGGCCCGCCAGGCGGCCTCGCGGCGCATCACGAACTCCCGCCCGATCCGGCCGAGGGTGTTGGCCATCTCCTCGGCGATCTCCCGCTCGGCCTTGAGCTGCGGGAACCCCTCGGGCGTCTTCTCTTCCTGCATGGGAGCTTTCCCCCGCCGCCCTACCTGAACCTCGGAAGCCCGAAGGAGAGCGCCAGCCCCACCCCGCCGACCACCGCGCAGTAGACCGGCAGGGTCGCCGCCAGGCCGAAGGCGTCCGCCAGCGCCCCCACCACCACCATGCTCCCGCTCGCCGCGAACCACATCACCCCCAGCATGAAGCTGCTCACGAGGGCGGCGTGGGCCGGGGCGATCTCCTGGGCGTAGGTCACCGAGACCCCCATCTGGGCGTAGAAGGCCGCCCCCGCCGCCATCAAGGCCGCCGTCCGGTAGGGGTCGGGCAGGAGGAAACCGAGGACGATCAGGGGCGTCCCCACGACGAGGGACGCGATGGTCACCCAGCGCCTCCCCAGCCGGTCGGAGAGGTGGCCGCCGTAGATCCCCCCCACGGTGGCCGCGAGGAGGAAGAAGGTGACCGTCCGGCCCCCCTGGGCCACCGTCCCGCCCGTCTTGACGACGTAGAGGGGGACGAAGGCGTTCACCGTCATGGTCACCGAGGTCCGGCAGAGGTTCACCACCCACAGCCGGAAGAGAGGCCGGAACACCACCCTCAGCGACTTCAGCGTCGCGCCCAGGTCCTGATGGGCCAAGCCTCCCGCCCCGCGGAAGGGCGGGGCCAGGAAGAGGAGGAGGGTGCCGAACACGAGGCCGGGGATCACCCCAAAGATCACCCCCTCCGGCCCGAACCGGGTCGCCAGGAATGTCGCCAGCGCGGCCCCCGCCGCCATCCCCAGCCGCCCGCCCGAGATGTAGAGGGAAACCCCCAGCCCCTTGCGGTCCCCCGCGGACTGGTTGGCCAGCACCGTGGCCACCGGATGGAAGCAGGCCGAGCCCACCCCGCCGACCAGGAGGAGGCCGAACAGCGCCCAGAAGTTCGGCGCGAAGAACATGAAGGCCAGCAGCGCCCCGCACAGCGGCCCCAGGGCCATGAGCCAGCCCTTGCGGAGGCGGTCGGCGAAATAGCCGAAGAGGAGCTGGCCCATGTCGGCCGTGATGCCGTGGGCCGAGGACAGCAGGCCCACCATGCTCAGGCTCAGCTCCAGCTTCCGGGCCAGCAGGGGCATCAGGGGGGAGAGGAAGCCGTGGTAGGCGTCGTTCGACATGTGGGCGAGGACGAGGAGCGCGATGTGCCGCCGGTTCGCGCGCGCGGGCTTGGCGGCGCCAGCCTCCAGGACCGTTGCCAACGGATCCTCCTCGCCGGGCGGGGCGGCCGCCTCAGG
>JBBTDR010000287.1:0-5349 GCA_038042665.1 Nitrospinota bacterium | reverse complement strand
CGAACGCTCTCGGCCCCGCTAAAAAGCCTGTGAAACTTAGGCCTTTGGCGAGCGAGGAATCCACGAAAAGGGTTATGAAACAAGTTCTAGACTTCACGGGCTAGGACGCGTCGGGGGGGAAGACGATGATTTCGATCCGGCGGTTCCGCTCCCGCCCCTCGGGGGTGGCGTTGTCCGCGATGGGCCGGAACTCGCCGAAGCCCGCCGCCGAGGAGCGGCGCGGGTCGAGGTTCCCCACCTCCACCAGGTAGCGCAGCACGCGGGTGGCCCGGGCGGTGGCGAGCTCCCAGTTCGTCTCCCAGCGCTCGGCCAGGCGCTCGGTGATGCGCAGGTTGTCGGTGTGGCCATGGACCTGGACCTCCCGGTTGGCGTAGCGGCGCAGGAGCTGGGCCACCTTGGCGAGGACCTTGTTCCCCTGGTCCTTGACGTTCACGCTGCCGGGCGCGAAGAGGACGGCGCTCGAGACGGTGAGCATCACGCGGTCGCCCTCGCGCTTCACCTCGATGGTCTTGGACTTGACCTCGGCGGCCAGCTGGGCCTCGATGTCCTTCTCGAGCTGGGCCTGGAGGCGCAGCCGGTCCTCGAAGCGGGCGAGGCGGGTGCGCGTCTCGTTGAGGTCTTTCTCCAGCTGGCGGCTCTTCTGGAGGTTGTCCTCGAACTCCTTCTGGATGTTGGAGAGCTTCTCGGTGGTGGTCTCGGACTCCTGCTTCTGGCCCGAGACCTGGGCGCGGAGGTCGGACACCCGGCTCTCGGTCTGCTGGCTGTGGCGCCGGGCCATGGAGAGGGACTGGGTCAGTTCCTCGTTCTCGGCGCGCTTCTGGCCGAGCTCGTTGCGCAGGGTCTCGATGGTGGCCGCCTGGGAGCCGACGCGGCCCTGGGCGCCCTCGAGCTGGCGGCGGAGGTCGGAGGCCTCGGCCATCTTCCGGTCGTAGTCGTCCATCGCCACGCAGCCGGCGAGGAGGAGGGAGAGCGCCAGGAGGGCGAGGGGCCGCCGGGCCATCACTTCGCCTTTCCGGAGAGGAAGTCCAGGGCCTCGGCCACGTCGTCGCGGCTGCCGATGAAGAGGGGCGTCCGCTGGTGGAGCTTCGCGGGCTGGACCTCCAGGATCCGGCCCTTGCCGTCGCTCGCCGCGCCCCCGGCCTGCTCGACGATGAAGGCCATCGGGTTGCACTCGTAGAGGAGGCGGAGCTTCCCGCTCGGGCTCTTCTTGTCGCCGGGGTAGAGGAAGATGCCGCCCTTGAGCAGGTTGCGGTGGAAGTCCGCCACCAGGGAACCGATGTAGCGGCCCGAGTAGGGGCGGCCGCTGGCCTTGTCCTCGGCCTTGAGGTGGCGGACGTAGCGCGCGACCTCGTCGAACCAGTAGGCCGAGTTGCCCTCGTTGACGCTGTAGATCTTCCCCCGCGTGGGGACCTTGATGTCGGGGTGCGAGAGGAAGAACTCGCCCACCGAGGGGTCGAGGGTGAAGCCGTGCACCCCGTTGCCGGTGGTGTAGACGAGCATGGTGGAGGAGCCGTAGATGACGTAGCCGGCGCAGAGCTGCTCCGTCCCCGGCTGGAGGAAGTCCTCCACCTGCACGGGGCCGCCGCTGGAGCAGCGCCGCAGGATGGAGAAGATGGAGCCGATGCTCACGTTCACGTCGATGTTCGAGGAGCCGTCGAGGGGGTCGTACACCACGACGTACTGTCCGTCCTCCACGAACTCGCCCGGGATGATGTAGGGCTCCTCCATCTCCTCGCTGGCCAGGGCGGAGACGGAGCCCGTGTGGTCGAGCGCGCGGCGGATGACCTCGTTCGCGTACTCGTCGAGCTTCTGGACCTCCTCGCCCTGGATGTTCTTCTTCCCGGTGAGGCCCAGTATCTGGACGAGGCCCGCCTTGTTCACCTCGGCGTTGACGATCTTGGCGGCCAGGCAGATCTGGCTGACGAGCCGGGTGAAGACCCCGCGGGCGCTCGGGTGCTTCAGCTCCTCGCTGCGGAGGTAGCGCTCGAGGGTGGCGCCCTTGAGATCCTCCGCCGGCTGGGTCGCCGCCGTCGTGGGTGCGGGCATCGCGCGGCCCTCCAATCCAGCTGCCGGGGGAGGCGGGGGCCTCCCCCCGGTTCCAGGCCCGCCCTAGGCGGCGAGCTCCTTCTCCATGGCGGCGCTGTACTTGCCCGAGCGGGCGGCGCCGTTGCACTTGGCGCGGTGGTGGAAGATCTTCTGGGCCGCCTCCACGTTGGCCGGGTTTCCGGCCCACTTCGCGAGGGAGGGCGCCTGGAGCGCCCGCCCGTAGGAGAAGCTGAGCTCCCAGGGGTTGCCGCCGATCTGGTTCATGGCGTTCAGGTGGGCGGTGGCGTCCTCGTCCGACTGGCCGCCCGAGAGGAAGACGACGCCGGGCACGGCGGCGGGCGCGCAGCGGCGCAGGCACTTGAGGGTCATCTCGGCCACCTGCCGCACCCCCGCCTGGACCGGGCACTTCTTGCCCGAGACCACCATGTTGGGCTTGAGCAGGATCTGCTCCAGCGGCACGCGCTGCTCGTGGAGCTCCATGAAGACCGCCTTGAGCGTGCACTCGGTCACGTCGAAGCAGGTCTCGATGGTGTTGTCCGCGTCCATGAGGACCTCGGGCTCCACGATGGGCACCAGGCCGCCCTCGACGCAGATGGCCGCGTAGCGGGCGAGGGCCTGGGCGTTGGTCTGGATGCAGTAGCGGGTGGGGATGCCGCCGCCGATGGTGATGACGGCGCGCCACTTGGCGAAGCGGGCGCCCATGTCGCGGTACTCCTTCACGCGCTTGGGCAGGCCGTCGAGGCCCTCGGTGATGGCCTCATCGGGCGAGAAGGGCAGCGGCTTGGTGCCCGCGTCCACCTTGATGCCGGGGACGGAGCCCGCCTTGGTGAGCACCTCGGCGAAGGGGACGCCCTTGAGGGACTTCTGGCGGAGGGTCTCGTCGTAGAGGATCACGCCGCTGATGTACTTCCCGAACTGCGGGGAGGTGAAGAGCATGTCCCGGTAGGCGCGGCGGTTGTCCTCGGTGTTGGGGATGTGGAAGGACTTGAAGCGCCGCTCGATGGTGCCCGTGCTTTCGTCTGCGGCGAGGATGCCCTTCTCCGGGGCGACGAGTTCCCTGGCGGTTCTTTCCAGCTCCTGCGCGCTCATGGTGTGGCTCCTTCGGTGGATCCGCGAAGACGGCTGACCGGTCCTGGGCGCTTCCCCGGAACAGTGGCCGCGGCGGGCGCCCGCCCCGGGCGAACCCATGGCAGCGGGAGGATCCGCCCGCTGCCGCCTTTCCGCGTAGCGGATGGCGCCCCCCACGGACGCCAAGGCCGCGCCTTTCCCTTGGTGCCTCAGGATAGCAAATTCCGGGAGAGGACGGAACCTCCCCTCCCCTCCCCGGGCCGGGGAAAGCCGGGAAAGAAGGGCTGCCGCTGCTATATAATCGGCTCCCCAGGGTCCCGAAGGGCGAGGTGCGCATGGGTGCGGCCGAAGGACAGAGGGCGGGCGGGCCGCCGGCGCCGCGCTGGCGGATGCCCGCCTTCTACTTCATCCACTTCTTCGGGGTGGGGGTCACGCTGCCCTTCCTGAACGTCTATTTCGACGCCGTGGGGATGAAGGGCCTCCAGCTCGGGCTCCTCAACGCCGTCCCCCGGCTCACCCTCGGCTTCGCCCCCCCGCTCCTGGGCGCCCTGGCCGATAAATTCCGCCGGGGGCGGGAGGTCCTCTTCCTCGGGGCCGTCCTGAGCGTGGCCGCCGCCTTCGCCATGTGGGGGGTGGAGGGCTTCTGGCCCCTCCTGCTCCTGGCGACCCTCTATTCGGCCGCCCGGGGCTCCCTGGTCCCCATCGCCGAGAACGTCTGCCTGCGCGAGATCGAAGCGAGCGGGGCCCAGTACGGGCGGGTGCGGCTGTGGGGCTCGCTCGGCTTCATCGCGGCGGCCCTGGGGGGGGGGGTGCTGGTGGACCGCACCTCGGTCGGGGCGATGTTCCCCGTCCTGGCGGGGAACGGCCTCCTCCTCATCGGGGTGATCGCCTTCTTCCCCCGGGAGGGGGGCGAGGCGCGGCGGCGCTTCCGGGGGGGCCTCATGGAGCTCCTGCGGAACCGCCCCTACATGGTCCTCGTGGGCTCGAGCACCCTGGTGGCCTTCAGCGCGGGCCCCTTCAGCATCTACTTCAGCATCTACCTCAAGGAGCTCGGCCAACCGGCCTGGGTCATCGGCACGGCCTGGACGGCGGGGGTGGCGAGCGAGATCTTCTTCTTCATTTACGCCCAGGCCCTCCAGCGGCGCGTGGGCCTCAAGGCCATGATCACGGCCGGCATGCTGGCCTGCGCCCTGCGGTGGGAGATGGTCACCTGGACCGAGAGCGGCGCCCTGCTCGTGGCCATCCAGACCCTGCACGGGGTCGCCTTCGGGGTCTTCCACGCGGCCTCGATCCAGTACGTGGACCGCCTGAGCGGCGCCGCCACCAAGAATACCGCCCAGGCGCTCTACAGCTCGGCCGAGATCGGGCTGGGGGTGACGGCGGGGGGCCTCCTCGCGAGCTGGCTCCTGCCGCAGTGGGGCTTCACCGCCCTCCTGCACATCGGGGCGCTGCTCTCCCTGGCGGGGGCGGCCTGGTTCGTCCTCGCGCTGGGGCTGGGGCGGGAGGAGGCGGCGGCGGCCTGAGCGGGGCCCGCTACTCCACGAAGGTCTTGCCGCTCTTGTAGGGGTTTCCGCAGCCGCCGTAGCCCCCCACGCCCTCCACGGCCTCGGTCGCGTGGCTGTTGATGGTGGAGTGGATCTCCCCCCGGGGGATGTAGATGAAGTCGCCCGGCTCCGTGACGAACTCCTTCTTCTCCTTCCCGATGAGCCAGGCGGCCTTGGGGCCCGACATGTGGAACCACATGAGGTCGCCGTTCGAGTGGTAGTGGGCCTTGCTGTTGCTCTTGGCCGGGAAGTGCGTGCGGACGAGGGTGGCCGACTGGATGCCGGTGGTCTCGTCCGTGATCCCGAACTGGAGCTCGAAGCCCGGCTCGTACTTGAGGTCCGGCCGGATGTTTCGCGTGCTGATCACCTTCGCCATCGCGATGTTCCCCCCCCCAGATGCCGCGCCAACTCCGCTCCTCCAGGCCCGTCATGGCCTGGGGCCAGTTTCCCCCGGGCGCCGCCGCATGGCCTTGCCGCTCCGGCCCGCTTCCGGCGTGGTCCATCGAAGAGACCGGAATTAAGTACCGAAAACCCCCGCGGGCGTCAACAAAACCCGCCCCCCTTGTCCGCCCGCCGCCCCAGCCTTTCCTCCCGCGGCGAGCGCGCCCGGCGGCTTGTGGCGCCCCCCGCCTTTTCTTACAATGCGCCGTCCACACGAGAAACGAACGGCCCCGCGCCCGCGCGCCGGGGC
>JBBTDR010000286.1:0-5533 GCA_038042665.1 Nitrospinota bacterium | reverse complement strand
ATCGTCCGCTGCTATTCCCGCACGGGTAGCAACCGGGCCGCGTTTGGAGCGGAATTCGGCGGCCAGCCGGCGTCGGCCCTGGATGAGTTGCGCCGCGACGATGAGGTGGAAGGCGTCCTCATCTCCACTCCTCATTCCACCCATCGGGACCTGATCGAGCAAGCCGCCTCCGCGGGGAAGCACGTCTTCGTGGAGAAGCCCCTCGCCCTGACGGTCGAGGAGGGAAGGCGGGCCATCCAGGCCGCCCGGCGAGCCGGGGTTGTCCTCTCGGTGGGGCACCACCGCCGGCGCCTGGGAGCCACGCGGCGGCTCCGGCGGATGATCGACGCGGGCGAACTCGGCCTGGTCCATCAGCTCGAGGGGCAGGTCTACAACTGGAACGCGCAGCGGGGGCGGGCCGGCTGGCAGGACGATCCGGGGGAGTGGCCGGCGGGCGGGCTGATGGGCCGGGGCGTCCACATCGTGGACAACTTCCTCTACCTGGCGGGGCCGGTCCGGCGCGCGGCGGCTTTCAGCAAGAAGCTCCTGGGGGCCAGCGCGCTCGACGACGCCACCGTCATCGCGCTGGAGCATGAGAGCGGCCCCCTCGGCTATATCGGGGTCTCGATGGTGGTGCCCTGGCGGATCGGCACGGCCGCCTACGGCACGCAGGCCTCCGCCTGGAGCGAACAGGATGGTGCCAAGCTCTACCTCCAGAAGATCGGGGAGGAAGTCCGCACGGAGCTGCCCGTGGAGGCGGGTGACCCCTTCGGGGAGGAGATCGCCGAGTTCGTCCGCTGCATCCGCCAGGGCGGGGCGCCCGAGACGGGAGGGCCCGAGGCGCTGGAGGTCGTCGCCGTGGTGGAGGCCATCCTGGCCAGCATCCGAAGCGGCAAGGCGGAGGAGGTGGCCGCCTTCCGTTAGCCGTTCTATCCTTTGAGGGAGCCAGCTGAATAAGCGAGCCGGCGTCCAAGGGGAGGGTCAGATGGCCACCACCATCGGTTTCATCGGCCTCGGCAGGATGGGTGGGGCTATCTCCGCCAATCTCCTGGCTTCGGGCTATTCCGTCGTGGGTTGCGACCTCTCACGGAAGCGGCTCCGGGAGCTGGAGGCGCTGGGCGGCCAGGCGGCTGCCTCGGCGGAGGAGGCCGCGGCGCGCTCGCGCGTCCTCATGATATCCGTTCCCGAGGACAAGGACGTGGAGCGGGTGCTGCTGGGGCCGAAGGGAGCCCTCGGCGGCCTCCGGCGCGGCGGGGTGGTGACGGATTTCTCCACCCTTCTCCCCTCGACCTCCCAGCGGATGGCCGAGGCCTTGGGCAAGATCGGGGCTCATTACCTGGACACCCCCATCAGTGGCAACCGCGCCATCACCCGCAAGCGCGAAGGGACCCTGATGGCCGGCGGGGACGAGCGGGCCTTCCGCCGGGTGCTGCCCGTCCTCCGCAAGATCACCCACCGCCAGTTCTACCTGGGGCCGAGCGGCCGGGGGGCGCTGGGCAAGCTCGTGATGAACACGGTGAGCGAACTGAACCGCACCGCCCTGGCCGAGGGGCTCACGTTCGGCATGGCGGGCGGCATCGATGGGAGGCTGCTCCTCGAGGTTCTCGCTTCCGGGTCGGCCTACTCGAAGCAGATCGACCACAAAGGCATGCGGATGGTGAAGCAGGATTTCAAGGACCCGGAGGGCACCATCGAGATGTGCGTCAAGGACGCCGAGCACATGCTCGAGACCGCCCGGGGGCTCGGGGCTCCCCTCCCGTTGACCGCCCTCCGATGCCAGCTGTATCAGGCGATCGTGCGCATGGACCACGCCGAGGACGACCCCGCGAGCATCTTCGCTCTCTACCAAGCGTTGATGGGGCGGAAGAAGGCGGCGGTCTCTGGCGTGAAGAAGGGCAGGCGCCGGAGGAGCGCCTGACCCTGGAGACCGGTCCTATCCGGTATTCCGGAGGCCGGCGGCGACCCCGTTGATGGCGACGGGAAGCGCGCCGCGGAGCTTAGGAACCCGGCTGGGGAGAGGCTTCGGGCTACTCTGCCCTGACCGCGGCCTCGATCTCCTCGATGGCCGTGGCCACTTTTTCCCATTCTTCCATGCGGGACTGGATGGCGGCGGAGACCTCCCGGTGCCGCTCCAGGGTCTTAGCCAGCTTCGCCTTGTTCCCTTCCTCGTAGAGGCCGGGGTCGGCGAGAAGGCAGTTTAGCTCGTCCTGCTCGGCCTCGAGCTTGCGGATGTTGGCTTCCAGCACCTCGGACTTCTTCCTGAGGCCGCGCGTCTCGCGGTGGGCCTGGTTGCGCGCCTCGGCGGCCTGGCGGCGCATCTCGCGGTCCTTGCGCTGGGGGGCGGCGCTTTCCTTCCCGGCGCTTTTCTCGCCTTGCCGCTTGGCGGCGGTCCCCTCCAGGTAGTCGTCCAGCGAGCCCCGCAGGGGGCGGATGGTGCCCTCCTCCACCACCCAATAGCTCTCGCAGACCGATTCCAAGAGGTCCCGATCGTGCGCGACGAGGATGAAAGTCCCGGCGTAGCCCTCGAGGGCCTCCTCCAGCGCCGCCCGGGCGCCCATGTCCAGGTGGTTGGTCGGCTCGTCGAGCAAGAGCAGGTTCGCGCCGGAGAGGAACAGCAGCGCCAGGGCCAGGCGGGCCCGCTCGCCCCCCGAGAGGACGGCCACCTTCTTGAAGGCGTCCTCTCCCGGGAACAGGAACCCGCCCAGGAGGGAGCGGAGGTCGGTGTTCCCGAGGGCGGGCGGAGCGATCTCCCGCGCGGAGTCGAGGACCGTCTTGGAGGCGTCCAGGGAGTCCATGACGACTTGGGAGAAATGGCCCACGCGCACCCGGTCGCCCCGCCTCACACGGCCCGCCGTGGGTTTCAGCCCGCCCGTGATGAGGTGCAGGAAAGTCGTCTTGCCCGCTCCGTTCGGCCCGAGGAGACCGATCTTCTCTCCGCGAATGAGCTTGAGGTTCACCTTCGAGAAGACATGGTGCGCCCCGAAGCTCTTCCCGAGCCCTTCGGCGGACAGGGCCTCGCGGGCGGAGGCTGGGGGCTCGGGTAGGCGGATCCGCGGGGCGGCGGAGGGGCGGACGATGCGCTCCACCGGCTTCAGCTTCTCCAGCTGCCTGATCCGGCTCTGTGCCTGGCGGGCCTTGGTGGCCTTGGCGCGGAAGCGGTTGATGAAGCGCTCGAGCTCGGCGATGCGCCGCTCCTGCTGGGCGGCGGCCTTCTCCAGCTGCCCGATCATGGCCTCGCGCTGTTCGAGGTAGCTGTCGAAGTTGCCCGTGTAGCGGGTGAGGCGTCCCCGATCGAGCTCGACGATTACCCCGGCCACCCGGTTGAGGAAGTGCCGGTCGTGGGAGATGACGATGAGGGTCCCCGGGAAGCGGGCGAGGAACTTCTCCAGCCAGGCGACCGACTCGATGTCGAGGTGGTTCGTGGGCTCGTCGAGGAGGAGCAGGCCGGGGCTGGAGAAGAGCAGGCGCGCGAGGGAGGCCCGCATCCGCCAGCCGCCGGAGAAGCGGCTGAGGGGCTGCTGGATCTCCTCGCGGGAGAAACCCAGGCCCATGAGGATGGCCGAGGCGCGCGCGCGGGCGTCGTAGGCGCCGACGCGCTCGAGCTGGTGGTCCACCTCGCCCAGGCGGAGGGAGAGCCTCTCCTGCTCGGTGTCGCAGGCGGCCTTGGCCATCTTCATGTGCAGGGTTTCTTGTTCGCGCTGGAGGCGGATGAGTTCCTGGTCGCCTTCGAGCACCTCCTCCAGGACGGGGCGCTCCGAAGCTTCCAGCTCCTGCCGCAGCACCCCCAGGCGGACCCGCCCGATCAGGCTCACCGACCCGCCGTCGACCCCCTCGATGCCCTCGATGATGCCGAAAAGGGTGGTCTTCCCGGTCCCGTTCGGGCCGATGAGGCCCACCCGCTCCCCGGGGTTCACAGCCAGGTTGGCGCCGTCGAGGATGATCTGCGCGCCGAATTGTTTCCGGATGTTCTCCAGCCTCAACATGGGGGGAGACTATAAAGGAGATCGGGGACTTCTACGAGGGAGGGAGCAATCAAGCGGGCCGGCTCCTCCCTCCCTTTCGGAATCCGGCCTTTCGCCGGACGCCGGGCGAACTGGCTCCCTCCGCCGGGTGAGGGTATGATACCGCCTCCTTTGGCTCAGGCCAGAAGGCCGCCGAGTTTCCCCGGAGGGCCTGGCACGTCTTCATTCCCAGCGGGAGGAGCAACCGGATGGCGAAGGCCGTCGTGTGGGTGGGAACGCCGTTCATCTTGAACTTCAAGGACCCGATGCAGGAGGTCTTCCAGCCCCTCGTGAAGGAGGGCTTCGAGGTGCGCCTGGACGAGTGCCGGGGGCACATGCCCGAGGCGGACGTCATCAAGCGCCTGGAGGACGTGACCGCCGCCATCGCCGGGGCCGAGCCCTACACCGAGAAGGTGTTCGCGAACGCTCCTTATCTCCAGCTGGTGGCCCGCGCCGGGGTGGGGATCAACAACGTGGATCTCCCCGCCGCCACGGCGAAAGGCATCGTCGTCACCAACGGCGCCGGGACGAACTCCCTCTCGGTGGCCGAGCACTTTTTCGGCCTCTTGCTCACGTGCTGCCGCCGGATCGGCTGGCTCGACAAGAACATCCGGACAGGCCTCTGGCGGGAGATCCAGCCCCCCATGCGCCCGCTCAACGGCATGACGCTGGGCATCCTCGGCTTCGGGAACATCGGCAAACAAGTGGCCAAGCGGGCCGTCGCCTTCGACATGAAGGTCATCGCCAACGACATCGCGCCGGACCACAAGAGGGCGGCGGAGCTGGGGGTTGAGTTCGTCTCCAAGGCGGAACTCGCCCGCCGGTCGGATTTCCTGACCTGCCACGTCCCCCTGACCCCGCTCACCCGGCACATCATCAACCGCGACATGCTGAAGCTGATGAAGCCGGACGCTTTCGTCTTCAACACCTCGCGGGGGCCGGTGTTCGACCTGGACGCCGTGGCCGATGCCCTGAAGGGGGGGGCCATACGCGGGGCGGGCATCGACGTCTTCCCCGAGGAGCCGCCCGACTACAGCCATCCCATCTTCTCCCTGGAGAACGCGATCCTCACCCCCCACCTGGGGGGCCGCGGGGAGGACGCCATCCGCAACACCCTTCACCACGCGGTCCAGTGCGTCCTGGACTTCTTCAAGGGCCAGCGGCCCTCGACCGTGGTCAATCCCGAGGTCTACGAGGTGCTGGACAGGGGAGGGGTGAAGCGCGGGCGGGCCTGAGCTTCGGGTCCTGGCCCGGGCGGGATGGCCAAGACTTCCACATCCATGAATGGGCGGGGTGCTCCCGCCCTTGCCACAGGAGGAGGGACGCATGGCCCCGGTCAAAGCCACAGGGAAGGCGACGTGGTTCACCTATTTCCCAGAAGACTACCGCTGGTCGGCCTCGGTCTGCATGCTCCTCTCGGCGGCCCAGTGGGGCGGCTCGGATATCGGCGAGGTGGACCGGGTCGGGCGGGAGCTGCGCAAGAAGCTCGGGGACGACGAGCACTGGTTCCGCGAGTGGACCAAGATGGGCGACCGGGTGCGGGGGCTCGGGGC
>JBBTDR010000285.1:0-7262 GCA_038042665.1 Nitrospinota bacterium | reverse complement strand
GTCGGTCCCGAACCAATAGGCCGCGCCGGGAGCGGCGAAGGCGTCGGCCCCCACCCGGAGGGGGTCGCCCGTGCTCAGCCAGGGCGCGCTGAACCCGGCCAGGAGCAGCATGAGCACCCAGGCGGACCCCGCGGCCGCCATCCGGTTGCGGAGGAATCTCTTCAGGAAATTTTCCATGTCCCTGGCCCCGTACTCAGAACCGCACGCGAGGATCTAGGTAGGCGTAGGCGATGTCGGTCAAGAGGTTGATCGCGATGATGCCGGCGCAAACGATCAGGAAGATGCCCATTATCACGGGGTAATCCCGGGCGAAAATGGAGTCGTAGAGCAGGCGCCCGATGCCCGGCCAGGCGAAGACGGTTTCGACCAGCGCCGACCCGGCGAGCAGGAAGCCGAAGTTGAACCCAATCACGGTGACGATGGGGATGAGGCTGTTCCGGAGGGCGTGGAGGTAAACCACCCTCCCCTCGGGCAGCCCCTTGGCCCGCGCGGCCACGATGTACTCTTGCCGGAGGACGTCGAGCATGGCGGCCCGGGCAATCCGGCTGTTCAGGGCGATGAAGCGCACGCTCAGGGCGCACGCGGGAAGGACGAGATGGCCGGCGGTGTCGAGCGCCCGCCTCCATCCCTCCAGGTCGGCCCGGAGGGAAACCATCCCTTGGGCGGGCAGCCATTTGAGCTCCAGCGCCACGCCCATGATGAGCAGCTGACCCAGCCAGAAGACCGGCATCGAGAAGCCGACCAGGGCGACCACGCTGGCGAGGTTGTCGAGCCAGGAGTAGGGGCGCACCGACGAGAGGACGCCCAGGGCGACTCCCACGATGGCGGCGAAGAGGAGGGCCGTCCCAGAGAGAAGGAGCGTGGCGGGGAGGCGGTTGAAGATGACTTGAAGCACCGGCTGGCGGTTGGCGAATGAAAAGCCGAAGTTCCCCCGGAGAAGGTTCCCGATGTAGAGGAGGAGCTGCTGCCAGAGAGGCCGGTCGAGGCCGAACTCCTGCCGGAGCCGCTCCACATATTCCGGGGGGGCGGGGAAGTCCCCCACCATGACGTTGACGGGGTCGCCCGGCGCCAGGTGGATGATGGTGAAATTCACCACCACCACCGCCAGCAGCAAGGGGATGGCGTGCAGGAGCCGGCGAAAGACGAATTCGCCCAGGGTGACGGATTTTTCGCGCATGCCCCCATCCTGCTCAAATCCCATCTCTTGGGTGGCCGCCGTCAAAGATCATGGGATGTTCCCATTTCGGATTCCAGGATTATATCCTTGGAATCCATTGTATTCGCAGCGATTCCGCCGCTTCGCCGGCCCTGGGGAGAGGCCCTGGCCGGCGGCGTCCCTCTCTTCGCCCCGGGGGGAACGCCTGCGCGCACGCCGCCCGCGGGCGCCTCATCCCGGCGGGCGCAGGACGAGCCGTTCCGCGCGGTCCCTGCAATATCCTTTCGCGTATCCCGGTGCGGCGAATCCTCCCTCCTCCGCGGTTTTCGTCAATGCGTGAAGCCCGGGCGGCTTGAAAGTGGACCGCCCGGGGCGAAATCGCTGTCCCAGATCCGGGCGAGGCGCGCCATGGCTCCTTCCGAGAGCCCCCCCGCGCCCGAGGCGGAGGTGACCTGGCCGAGTTGCGCCTCGTCCGAGAAGCCGCAGAGCACCGCCGAGACGCCCGTTTTCATGAGGGCGAAGCGGACGGCGGCTTGGGCCAGGGAGGGGGCTTCCTCCGCCGCGAGCCAGCGGAGCCGCGCCGCGCGCCGGACGTCCTCCCCGTACTCCGAGCCCGGGGAGAGGACAGGAGGAGGCTTGTCCACGAAGCCCAGGAAGTTCGGCGCCTCCGAGAGCGCCCCCAGGGCGAGCACCCGGATGACCAGGACCCCCATCCCCAGCTCCACCGCGCGGTCCAGCAGCAGGCCGTAGTCGAGGGCGGAGAAGTTTGGGGGCACCCGATGGCCCGCGCTCGGGTTCAGCAGGTTGTAGTAGACCTGGAGGGTGTCGAACGCTCCGCTTTCGGCCACCTCCCGGATGGCCTTGGGGTCCCCTAGGCCGGTCAGGCCGAAGAAGCGCACCTTCCCCCGCTCCCGCAGCGCCCGGAAGCCCTCCAGCACCCCGCCGCGCCCGAGGATGTCCCCCGGCGCCAGGACGAGGCCGATGGGCCACTTCCGCTCCGGCGCGATGAGGTTGTGGATTTGGACCAGGTCCACCGACTCCCGCCCGAGGCGCTTCAGGCTTTCCTCGACCGAAGCGATGGCCGCCCCTTTCGGGTCGGCGAGGTCCTCCGGCCCCAGGCGGACCTTGGTGGAGACGGCCGCCCTCGCGCCCAGCGCCCGGAGAGCCCTGCCCAGGTTGGCCTCGGAGCGGCCCCCGCCGTAGCCCGCCGCGGTGTCGAAGAGAGTGAGCCCCCGATCCAGGGCGCCCCGGACGGCGCGGAGCTGGGCTTCGCGATCATCCTCGGCCATGAGGCGGCTCACCCCGCCCGTGCCGAACCCGACCTCCGAGACGGCCAGCCCCGTCCGGCCGAGGGTGCGGTAGAGCATGGCGTTCCCCCTATTGCATCAAGATCGCCGCCCGCCCGGTGATGAGCCCCTTCTCCAGGCGGTCATGGACCAATTCGATCTGGCCGGGTTCGAAGCGGTAGGTCTCGGTCACGAGAGGCCAGATCTCCCCCCGCGCCACGAGGCTGAGGGCGTCATATTTCTCCTGCTTCGTGGAAGTGCGGCTCCCGATGAGCTCGAGCTCCTTTTGGAGCATCAGCGCGGGGGAAACCGAGAAAAAGGCGTCCGCGTTCCCGCCCAGGGTGACGAGGCGGCCCCCCTTCCCCAGGGCCTTCACGCCGGCCTCGAGGGTCGCGCGCGTGCAGACGAAGTCGACGACGACATCCACCCCCTGCCCGCGGGTGATCTCCATCAAGGCCTGGGCGACATCCTCGCGGGAGGCGTCCACGGCGGCCTCCGCCCCCAGTTCCTTGCACTTCGCGAGCTTCCCGGCCTGGGCGTCCACCGCGATGGCCCTGGCGTGCGCCCAGCGCGCCAGCATGACCATGTGAATCCCGACCCCCCCTCCGGCCCCGATGACGGCGACGGTCTCGAGGGGGGCGATCCGCGCGCGGCGCACCACTTTGTAGGGGGTGACGACGGCATCGCAGATGATGGCGGTTTCCGCGGGATGCTTCTTGTAGTCCAGCTCCCGCGGGATGGGGAGGAAGTACTGGGCGGGCAGCTTGATGTATTCGGCATAGGCGCCGTCCACGGTCCGCCCCACCATCCCGGCCAGGTTGTCGCAGAGCTGCTCGCGGTCGATCCGGCACCAGCGGCAGCGCCCGCAGGTCAGGTAGGAGTAGACGGTGACGGGGTCTCCCACCTCGTGCTGATCCGCGCCGGGGCCGAGGGCCACGATCTCTCCCGTGACCTCGTGGCCGATGACGATGGGGTATTTCATGCCGCGGCCCGCGCGGATGTGATGGATGGTGAGGCCCGAGCCGCAGGCCAGCACCCGGGCCACCGCTTCCCCCGGGCCGGGGGCCGGGTCGGGGCGGGTCTCCACCACGAACGGCTTTCCCGGTTCATGCAGGACCATCGCCTTCATGTCGGCATCCTGTGGTTTGGGTTCGTCCCGCGGACCCGGGGTCCCCTCCGCTGGCGTCCGCCCGCCCGCGCCGGCTAGGCCTCCCGGGCGGCCTGGGCGTCCAGCGCCCCGAACGCCCGCTTGGCCGCGCGCAGCCCCTGGTTCGTCTTCGAGAGCCCGATGTAGGGCGAGCACTGCGCGATCGCCTCGACGATCTCCCCGCGCGTCAGGCCCGCGTTCAGCGCGCTGCGCACGTGCCACTCCAGCTCGTTCTCGCACTGGTTCGCGGTGGATGCGGCGATGACGATGAGCTCCCTCGTCTTCATGTCGAGGAGGGGGGTGTTCCAGACCATTCCGAAGCAGTATTCGAGGATGGCCTGGTTGTGCGCCCGGGAGATCGTGTAGAAACCGTCGTCCGCCTGGCCACCCGTCCCGTAGATCCCGATTTTCTGGCGCACCTCGAACGCCTTCTGGATCCGGGCCTTCGCGTCGGGATGCATGTCCACCTGGGAGAGCATCCGGTCGCCCGCGGCCTCCGCCTGCGCGTCCTTCGGGTCTTCCCTGGGCCGCTCCGGCCCGGCGCCGTTATCCCGGTCCGCCTGCTCGAACGCCCTGCGCGCGGCCTGGAAGGCGTGATTAGTCTTGGGGAGGCCGATGTAGGGGGAGAGCTGGGTGAACACCTCGATGAGCTCCTCGCGCGTCCAGCCCAGGTTCAGGGCCGAGCGCACGTGCCACTCGACCTCGTCGTCCAGCGCCTGGGCGGCGAGGGCGCTGAGCACGACCACCTCGCGCTGCTTCAGGGTCAGGAGGGGCTGGCCCCAGACGATGCCGAAGCAGTACTCGAAGATGGCCTGGGCGTGCACGGGGGCGAGTCTCCACTGCCCCCGCCCGGACTGCCCGCCCCGCCCGTAGATCCCCATGGCCTTGCGGATTTCAGCCGCCCGCTTGATCCGCGCCTCCACGTCCGGGGCATGATCGATGTGAACCGCAATCCGGTCCTTGGTCTCGTCCACCCGCTCCCCTCCTTCTTGGGTTCTCAGGGGGTCCACCCCAAGGCTGAGCCGGTGATGGAAGGGCCCACCCTGGCCGAAGCGACCTCCCCAATCGTTGACGGGGCCTGAAAGTACCCGCACCATAAAAGATAGTTGCCCCTTCGGGCAACAGTCGCGGTGGGCGCCCCGCGGGCGGAGGCTGGCCCCGGCGACCGCAAAGGGGAGAACGGAGGCTCGGGCATGAGCGAAGAGGCGTATCGGGCGATATACGGGCGGGCCAAGGCGAATCTGGAGAAGATGGGGAAGCCGGACCTGCTGGACATCCTCCGTCCGGTCCAGCCGGGGACGGTGGCGGCGCGGTCCTTCTACGAGCGCTTCGGGCTGAGGTTGAACCTCTTCTCCGCCGTGGAGGCGGACACGGCCTTCGGCTTCCTGGGCAAGAAGCTCGCCAGCCCCATCATGATCGCCGCCATGAGCCACAACACCCTGGACGGCCACTACCCGAACGCGTTCCGGGACATCTCCGCCGCCGCCCGCAAGTTCGGGACGCAGTACTGGATCGGGGATTGCACGGATGAGGTGTGGAAGGAGGTGGCTTCCGCCGCGCTCTCGTCCGTCCGGATCGTCAAGCCCTGGCGGGACCGGCAGCGGATTCTGGCGTCCCTCAAGCTGGCGGAAGACACCGGGGCCTTCGCCGTGGGGATGGATTTCGAGTCGGGCTTCTACGCGGCGGATTGCGCCCCCCAGTCCGCCGAGGCCCTCGCGGCCTATGTGAAGGCGGCCCGCCTCCCCTTCATCGTGAAGGGCGTGGGCTCGGTGAAGGCGGCGCGCATGGCGAGGGACGCCGGGGCCGCCGCCATCATCGTCACCAACCACGGGGGCTCGCTGGGCCCCTCCTGGGGGCACCCCCTGGAGGTCCTGCCGGAGGTCGCGCGCGAGGTGGGGGATGACCTCCTCGTCCTGGCCGAGAGCGGCCTCCGGCGCGGGGAGGACGCGCTCAAGCTGCTCGCCCGCGGGGCCAAGGGGGTGCTGATGGGGCGGGGCCTTCTCATCGGCCTGTTCGCCGGGGGCAGCGAAGGGGTGCTGGAGCTCCTGCAGCTCCTGAATCAGGAGCTCAAGCGCTGCATGGTGCTGGCCGGCTGCCCCGACCTGGCGTCGGTCACGGGGGATATTCTGGTCCCGCGCTAAGCCGCTAGACGCCCATCGTCTCCGCGAGGGCGAGGAGCGCCTCCCGGAAGGGCGCCTCGGGCGCGCGGAGGATGCCCGCCCCGATCTGCCCGATCCCGGCCCGCCGGTGGGCGATCCCCGTGTTGATGATGGGGAAGATGTTCGTCTCCACCACCTTCCGGATGTCGATCGCCATGGGCGCGCCCGCGAACTCCAGGATGGGCAGGGTGTAGTCCCGGCTCCGGGTCCAGGTGATCCCGTACATCTCGTTCGTCGCGCGCAGCGCCTCGGCGGGGGTGCCGCCCACGAACTGCACGATGGCCGGCGCCGCCCCCATGACGAACCCGCCCAGCCCCAGTGTCTCCATGATGGCGGAGTCGCCGATGTCGGGGTTGGCGTCCTCCTGGCGGAAGCCCGGGAAGAAAAGCCCGATGGGCATCTTGGCCGGGGCGGTGAACCAGCGGTCCCCCAGGCCGCTCACCCGGACGCCGAAATCGGTCCCGTTCCGCGCCATGGTGTGGACCAGCGAGCAGTTCTCGATCCCGCGCATGGCCTCCAGGCTGGCCTTGGCCGAGGGCATCCCCAGGTTCAGGAAGAAGTGATCGTTGCCGGAGATGAAGCGCGCGGCCCGGGCGACCGCTTTGCCGTCCCCCACGGCCTCGGCGAGGTGGGGCATGATCAACCGGATGAAGGTGGCCGTGGCGGCTAGGTTGCGGTTGTGCACCTCGTCCCCCATGTGGATGCCCGGGCGATGAGGTTCTTGATGTCCAGCCCGCCCATCGCCCGGACGGTGGCCCGCAGCGCGGGCCCCAGCTCGTCCCTCATCCAGCCCAGCCGGTCCAGCACCTCGGAGGAGTAGGCGCCGTAGCGGAGCACCTTGCCCAGGCCCTCGTTCAGGTTGCAGTAGGCGCGGTTGCCTCCGCCCAGCCCGGGTGGCGCTTGGTTCTCGATGATGCTGACGGGCATGGACGGGGAAGTGACCCCCGCCATGGGCCCGACGGCGGAGTGGTGGTGGCAGGGCTCGAAGGCGATCTCCCCGCCCGCCCCGAGGCGCTCGGCCTCCTTCTCGTCCTTGGCCCAGCCCTCGAGGAGGATGGCGCCGATCACGGCCCCCCGCATGGGGCCGCTCATCCGGTCCCAAGTGATGGGAGGGCCGGAGTGGAGGATCATCCGGTCCCGCATCCCCGGGATCACATCCTTGGCCGTCCCCACGTCCACCCAGACGGGACGGGCGGCCTGGAGGCGCTCGGCGGCCCTCCCGTTCGCCTCGTCGCAGGCGGACATTTTTCCGATGATCTCCGCGAGCCGGCGATCCCCTCCGGCGGGAGGCCGCCAGTCCACCTGGGCCACTTGCCCCCCTTGGCCGCGGATGGCCTCGGCGAAGACCTCGGCCCCCACGTTGGCGACCCGGACGCCGTCCAGAAGGTTCGGTGAATTCCCGCTCATCCGGCCATCTCCCGGAAGGCCGCCTCCGCCAGGAGGCAAGCCTCGGCATGCGTCCCGGCCACCAGGGCGCCCGCCTCCTCCAGCCTGCGCCGCTGGGCCGGCAGGCC
>JBBTDR010000284.1:0-1957 GCA_038042665.1 Nitrospinota bacterium | reverse complement strand
CCCCAAAACTCCTCTGGAGGCCCGGCTCGGCGCTGTGCGGGGGGCCGGGGGCCTCCAGCTCGACCTGGCTGGCCCGCCGCCGTGAGGGGGCACCTTCCTCCTTCTTGGGCTCCTCCACTTGGGCTTCTTCTTTCTTCGCCCCCTCTTCGGGCTTCGCCCCCTCCTTCGGAGGCTCGGCGGCCCCGGAGGCGCTCTTCTCCTTCGGGGGCTCCGCCTCCGCGGGCGCCTTCTCCTCCGGGGCCTCGCCGATGGCCTTGAGGACCTGGGCGAGGCCCTTCTTTCCGCCCCGGCGCTGGATGAAGTCGGCCGCGCTGGCGGCCTCGGCATAGGCCAGCTGCACGTCCTCGGGCGTGTCCAGGTAGATGAGGCTCGGCTCCATCTTCAGGAACGGGATGAAGGTGTTGGCCTCGCGCGCCTTGGAGAGGAGCATCTCCTCGCCGGGGTTGAGGTAATCCGTCCCCTGCTCGCGCCAGCGGCGCTCCAAGAACTTGGCGATGCCCTCGTGCAGCCAGATGGGGGTGCGGTTCCGGGTGCCCAGCACGATGAGGTAGTGCACGTACTCATGCGACGCGGTGTCGAGCCAGCGGTAGCCCCGCACGAGGGCGCTCGGGGAGAGCATCATGATCTTGTTGAACTTGCAGATGCCCACCGCCCCCTTCCCCTCGATCTCGCTCTGGGAGAGGGTGGAGGCCTTGTTGAAGCGGGCGGAGTCGGTGAACACCTCCACCCGCACCGGCCGCTTGGGGCGCACCCCGAGCTCGTCGCCGAGGACGCGGTAGGAGGCCTCCAGGGCCTCCCCCAGGTGGGGCAGGAGCACGGCGTCCGAGGGGTCGTGCCAGATCTCGAAGTGGGGGGTGCGGTGGACCTTGAAGCCCTCGACCGCCGCCTGGGACTGCCGCACGTGGAGGCGGAGCTCCAGCCACTCGCTGTCCCCCGGGCGCTTGCGCAGCGCCGAGTCCAGCTGCTCGATCGACTTCGCGAACTCCCCCTTCAGGTAGAGGATGGAGCCCTCGAGCCCCTCCCACTCGGGCAGGCCGGGCTGGCCGGCCTTCAGGCGGACGAGGAGCTTCTCGGCCGCATCGAGGTCCCAGGCGCGGAGCGCGTCCACCACCAGGGCGTAGCCCTCCGGGCGGGCCACCTCCTGGGAGGGGCGCACCGGCCGGGAGAGGGTGTGCCCGGCGGCCGGAGGAGAGAAGCCAGCGGCCAGCCCCGCCGCCAGCGCCAGAGCGGCGAGGGCGCGCGCCCAGAAACGGACGGGCCGGCTCATTTCGTCAACCTATCGAAGTAGTCCTCGATCTCGCCGCGGAGGCCGGACGGCATCCCGTCCTTCAGGGCCTCCATGACCTCCTCGCGGAACTGGGGCGGGACCTGGTACTGGTCCCGGTCCGGGATGAGCACCTCGCTGAACTGGGTGCCCATCTGCCCGTCCTCGCCCTCGCGCGTGTTGGGGCGGAAGTCCTCCGCGCCCCGCACCTCGGGGTTGCGCGACCACCAGCCCTGTCCCCCCGGCGCGCGGTAGAACCCAAAACCCTGGGGCGTGCCCATGCCCATGTCCCCGCGCTGCGCCATCTGCTGCATGGCCTGCTGCATGGCGCTCTGGCCCTGGGCGAGGCGCTGGATGGCCTCCTCCTCGGGGGGCACGGCCTGGGAGGGGCTGCGCCTGCCGAGGGAGGCCTCGGCGCGGCCCATCGCCTCCCCCGCCTCCACGATGCGCCGCAGGATGGCCGGGTCGACGAAGGGGAAGACCTGCATCAGCCGCCGCAGCCGCTCCTCGAAATTGGCGAGCCGCTTCTTGAGGATGTCCTGGCGGCTCTTCAAGCCCGCGAGGCCCGTCCGCTCCTCGGCGGAGGAGCTCCGCTCGGCACCTTGGAGGAGGCCCTCGAGCTGCTTGCGGGCCTCCTCCCACTTCTCCTTGCGGGCGGCGGCCGTCTCATCCTCGGCGCAGTCCTGGCCCCGG
>JBBTDR010000283.1:0-3672 GCA_038042665.1 Nitrospinota bacterium | reverse complement strand
TGGAGCCGGTGGCGCAGGGCCAGCTCGAGGTCCTCCACCCGGCGCACCTCGTAGGCCCACTTGGTGAGGGGGGCGGCCATGCGCGGGAGGTCGTCCCACAGCACGGTCTCGCACAGGTGGCCTTCCTGGCCCTGGTTCCCCGCCGTGACGACCAGGGGCGTCCCCGCCCGCTTGGAGTTGTAGAGCATCCCCAGGGCGTTCCCGAGGCCGGGGGCCACGTGGAGGTTGATGACCCCCGCCGTCCCCTTGGCGAAGGCGTAGCCCTCGGCGGCTCCCACGGCGATGGATTCCTGGAGGCACAGCACGTAATCGAGCCCCTTCTCCGTCACGAGGGCGTCCATGAGGGGGAGCTCGGTGGTGCCCGGGTTGCCGAAGATGTGGCGGACGCCCTCGTCCAGGAGGGTCTCCAGCATGAGGTCCGAGCCGGTCCTGCGTTTCATGCGCGCTCCTGCCCTGGAAGAGAGGATGGATGGACGCCCGCGGGAGGCCCCTACCCTTCGGCGATGGTCCAGCCCCGGGCGCCGTCGCCGTAGGCTTTCCAGCCGGAGGGGGTGACCGCCACGGTGTCCTCTAGCTTCAGGAAGCCCACGCCGGGGTTCTTCATGTCGGTCTCGATGGAGAGCACCATGCCGGCCTCGATGGGGCGGTTCTCGTAGGGGCCGGGATAGGGGACCGCGCCGGTGGAGGTGAGCCGGGGCGCCTCGTGCTGGATGAGGCCCATGCCGTGGGCGAGGAAGATCATCTCGTCCTTGTGGGGGCATTTGGCCTGTTCGGCCAGGGCCTTCTCGAAGATCTCCGCTCCCGTGGCGCCGGGCCGCACGGCGGAGCGGGCGGCCATCTGAATGGCCTCGACCTCGGCGAGCAGGTCCTTCATGAGCTGGGTGGGCTGGCCCATGACGGCCATGCGGGCGAGGTCGCCCAGGTAGCCGTGGCGGTTGCCGCCCGAGTCGAGGGAGAGGGCGCAGCCCTTCCTCCAGAGCGCCTTCTTCGAGGGGGCGCGGTTCCAGCCCGGGCCGATGGAGGTGAGGCAGTATTCGAAGTTGAGGCCGCGCTGGGTCTCCTCCCGGCGCATGCGCTCGGCGATGTCGAGGGAGGAGGTGCCCGCCGGGGTGGTGGTCATGACCTCGACCATGCACTCGATGATGGTGCCGGAGGCTTCCTTCAGGATGGCCAGCTCCTCGGGCCGCTTGACCGCGCGGAGCTCCTCCAGGATGACGAGGGCGTCCACGAAGCGGGCGCCGGGAAGCTCCTCCTGGAGGGCGGCGTAGGCGTCGGCGGGCATGAAGCCCTTCTCGAGAGCGATGGTCCCCTTGCCGAGGCCCAGCTTGCGGATGCGCTGGCCGGCCTCCCGCGCGGCCTTCTCGCTGTGCCACTGGCAGTTGCTGGCCTCGGGCACCCAGAGGGGTTCCCACTCCTGCTGCCAGGCCTCCATCGAGTTGCCGAGGTAGAAGGCCTTGTCCGCCGCCCCCCGCGCGTAGCCCAGGAGGGGAAGGTAGCGGCTCACCCCGATGGCGTCCTTGTGGTGGAAGAAGAAGAACCGGTAGCCCCCGAGGAGGTAGGCGACGTTGTCCTTGGAGGAGGCGAGGAGCAGGTCCACCCCCTCCTCCTCCATGAGAGCGTCGAGCTTCTTGGCGTCAAAGGGGAGATTCACCGGGCGGCCTCAATCATGGAGTGGGACAGGGCCATTCCTCCCGGGCCGGGAGCCGGGATGTTCCGAACCCGCAAGCACAGTCAGCATAAGGAATTCGGGGGAAAGTTGTCACGGGGCCTGGAAAAATGCAAGTCTGCCGGATCCCCGCGGCCGCCCGCGTGCGGCGGCCCTCATCGCCCGCGGCTTCGCCGTCCACGACAACCTCTTCCACGGGCAGATGGGCCGGAACCCCGAGATCGGCACCCGCACCTCGAACCACACGTTCGAGGACTACACCCTCCAGGAGAACGAGGTGGTGGTGGTGCAGCCCAACCCGGTGACGCCGGACGGGAAGGCGGGCCTGCAGCTGGGCGCGGCCATGGTGGTCCGGCCGGGGGGCGGGGGATCCCTCCACGCCTATCCGTTCCACTTCCCCGTTTGCGGCTAGGGAGCGGCCCGCCGCTGGGTGGGAACCGTCTGGAGCGAGGAAGCCTCGGCCCGCTTGATGGGGGAAACCCGGGCCTTGGGGAGCTCCACCAGGCGCGCGAGCTTCTTCTCGAGGGTGGCCTGGGAGACCGGGAAAGTCAGCACGTTGTCCGCGCCCGCCTGGGTCGCCTCCATGATCTCGTGCTGGGTGGGGCCCGCGAACACCATCAGGATCTTGATGTGGGGGCCGACCCGGTTGCGCAGCGTCCGGACCGTCTCGATCGCCCGCGCCATCCGGCCGTCGAGGATCAGGAGGCTCCACTTCCGCGCGGACTGGTTGAGGCAGGTCAGGACGTCCTGGCAGGAAGAGGAGACCCGGATCGTGTCGAAGCCGGTCTTCAGCACCATCGAGCGGAACGCCTGACGGGAGAATTCCTCTCCGAACGCCAGGATGACGCCCGCACACGGAAGCATCCGATGTTCCTCATGGGGGAATGAAGGTGCCATGCACGTAAGATAGGACGTTCCCGCGCCGCTTGTCTGTGAGGAAGATCGCTTTCTCAGCCGGCGCGCAAAAGTTCTCTTTTTGAGACGGCCGGCCCGCTGCCGGGCGCGCGCGGAAGGTTCCGGCGGGAGAAATCGGGAATGAGTCGAGAGAGGCTGACGGGGGGCCGTTTCAACTTGCGTCGCCGGCGGTTTATTCCTTGAGGGCGGTTTCAGGCAGGGCGCGCCGCTGCCGGCCCTGGGCGTAGCGGAGGACGGTCTCACGCTCGCTGAAGGGGATGCGCTGGTTCCCGATGAGTTGATATTCCTCGTGCCCCTTCCCGAGCAGGAGGATGAGGTCGCCTGGCTTGGCCGCCGCCAGGGCGGTTTCCACCGCCCGGGCTCGGTCGAGCTCGATGGTGAAGCCCTCCGGGGGCTGGCGGCGCTTCAGGCCGCGCGCGATCTCGCGCGCGATGGCCTCGGGGTCCTCGTCCCCCGGGTTGTCCGTGGTCACCACGGCGAAGTCGGCCCGCTCCCCCACCAGTCTCCCCATCTCGGCCCGCTTCTGGACCCACCGCCCGCCCGGCGCGCTGAAGACGACGAGCAGCCTTCCCCCGGCGAGGCGCCGCCCTTCCTCCATCACCGCCCCTACCGCCTGGGGGGTGTGGGCGTAGTCGATGACCACCTCGAAGGGCAGGCCGCACTCCACGAAGGCGAAGCGCCCGGGCACTCCGCGGAAGGATTCCAGCCCCTCCCGGATGCGCTCCAGCGGTATCCCGCAGGCGAGGCCCGCCGAGGCCGCCGCGAGGGCGTTGAGCACGTTGTAGCCCCCCGTGAGGGAGAGGCGCACCTTGACGGCGCCCTGGGGGGTGACGAGGCGGAAGGTGATGTTCTTCTTGGCGGCGGAGATATCGTCCGCCCGCACGGGGCAGTTGGTCCCGAGCCCGTAGGGGTAGGTCTGGACGCCCTTGAGGGAGCGGAGGCTCCGGCCGGTCGGGTCGTCCAGGTTGATGGCCTGCCAGGGCTGCCCGATGCCTTTCTCCGCCACGTAGTGCTGGAAGAAGCGCTTCTTGGCCGCGCGGTATTCCTTCAGGGAGGCGCCTGGACCCCCCAGAGCTTGCCCTGAGCGGAGC
>JBBTDR010000282.1:0-6631 GCA_038042665.1 Nitrospinota bacterium | reverse complement strand
AGGCGGATGGGCAGGCAGAGGTGGGCGGCGAAGGCCCCCGCCCCCGCCCCCCGCTGGGGGCGGTCGTAGGGGGGGGCGAGGCGGGCGGCTTCGGCGCCGAGACCGGAGGGGGGGGCCCCCTCGCCGGGCGCCTGGCCCGAGGTCTTGAGGAAGCCGATGCGCTCGAGGACGGCCTTCGGGGCGTAGCGCTCGGGGCTCACCCCAGCCGCGGCCATCTCGCGCTTGAGGAGGGTGAGGCACTCCCCCCGGGAGCAGACGGCGAACCCGGCCGGGAGCCCCGCCCGCTCCGCTTCGGCCCTGAGGATGCGGGCGCAGACAGCGTGGAAGGTGCCCACCCACATCCCCTTGGCTTGAACACCCAGGGCCGCGCGCAGGCGCTCCCGCATCTCCCCCGCCGCCTTATGGGTGAAGGTGATGGCGAGCACCTCCCCGGGCCGGAGGCCCTCCTCCAAGAGGCGCAGGATGCGGTGGACGATGACCCGGGTCTTGCCCGAACCCGCCCCCGCGAGGACGAGGTTGGCCCCCGGCGGGGCCAGCACCGCCTCGCGCTGCTGCGGGTTGAGCCCCTCGAGGGAAGCGGCCCCGCCCGTCATCGCGGGCGGGGGGTCACCTCCACCCGCGAGGCCTGGGAGCGGATGAGGTGGGCCGGAGGATAGATGCCCTTGGGGACGTTGGCGTTCGGGGTGACCCAGCAGCCGGGCCCGAGGAGGGTGCCGGGCGAGGTGACGGCGTTGCAGCCGATCTCGGCGTCGTCCCCCACCACCGCCCCGAACTTGCGGAGGCCGGTGTCGAGGGTCTGGTCCTCCGCCCGGACGCGGATGTTGCGCGGCCTGCTCTCGCCGCTCTTCTCCTCCTCGGTGCGGAGCTGGAGATTGGCGAGCTTGGCCCCGGCCCCGAGGTTGGCGCCGGCGCCGAGGAGGCTGTCCCCCACGTAGGCGAAGTGGCCCGCCTCGGCGTGGTTGAGGAAGAGGCTGTTCTTCACCTCGGTGGCGTGGCCCACGATGGCCCGGGGGCCGATGAGGCAGCTCCCTCTCAGATAGGCCCCGTGGCGCAGCTCGGCCTCCGCGCACAGAACGGAGGGGCCCTTGATCACCACCCCGGGCTCGATGCGGACCCCGGGCTCGATGCGGACCCCCGCGCGGGCGACCCGGAAGCGGCGCCGGGCGAGGAAGAGCCCCTCGCTCGCGATGAGGCCCTCCTCCACCCGGAGGCCCTTCAGGTCGTCCTCGGCTCCCTCGGGCAGGCCCGGCTCCTCCACGAGCTTCTGGGTGAAGGCCTCCAGGCGGGCGATGGCCTCCCACACGTGGGCGAGGCCGCCGAAGAGCTCCCGGTGGGGGAACTCCCCCAGGCGGCGGAAGTAGTCTTGGGGAGCGGTCATGGGCATGTTCCTGCCTCCAGGTACCAGCGGCCGAGGCCGGTGAGGGCCCAGCCCTCCCTCGTCTCCTCGATCAGCCCGCCCCGCGCGGCCTCCCGCCGGACGCGGTCGGGCCGGACGGCGGCCCCGAAGCGCCCCTCGGCCCCCCGTCCCAGCTCGGCGTCGAGCGCCGAAGCCTCCCGAGGCGCCTTCCCCAGGCTCCGCAGCAGAGCCCCCTCGGCCCGGGCGTGGGGAGAGTCCTCATCCTTCATCCGGGCCAGGATCTCCCGCAGGGCGGCCCCGCCCGCCGCGGCCAGGGCCTCCCCCCACCCGGCGGGGCCCCGCAGGGAGATCCCGATGCGGCTCTCCGTCCCCGAGTTGCGCACCCCGATGGTGGCCACGGGGCGCCCCTGCGCGTCCTCCATCATCAAGTACAGGACGGCGGGATCGTCCTGCAAGGGGCTCCAGCGCGGGACGGCGCCCCCCGGGCAGGACCTCTCCACCCGCTCCCAGATGGCGCGCCCGACGGCCTCCCACACCTCCCCGCCGGGCGCGAAGCGCGAGCGGTCCACATGATAGGCGTAGAGGGACTTCTTGTAACCGCGCGGGAAGGGCTCGGCGAGGACGCGGTAGGCCTCCCTCGCCCCCTTCTCCTCACCCAGCCAGCGCACGGCGGCGCAGGTGTTGAGGAAGCTCTTGAGGCCGTCCCCCACCGCGAGGCGCGCCACCCGCCCCTCGGCGTCCGCGAGGAGGCCCGGCACCACCGTATGGCCCGACTCCTCCCCGCCGAGGGCGAACCGATCCCCCCACCGCCCGGCAGCGTGGAGGATCCACTTGTCCCCCACCGGGGCGAAGACAACGCCCAGGCCCGCCTCGGCCAGCGCGGCGGCGGCGCCCGCGTCGCTCTCGATGGTGAGCACCGCCCGGCCCCCCTCCGGCAGCTCCCCCAGCCCCGCCAGGAAGCGGGCCTGGAGGACGAGGACCTCGTCCCCCCCGAGCACCCGCGCGGCGTCCTCGAAGGGGTCGTAGACGAGGGTGTAGGCGCGGTCCCCGTCGGCGTCGAAGACGCCGGCGGCGGCGAACCCCTTGCCCGAGCGGAGGTCCTCCGCCCGCGCCCGGCCCGCCTCGAAGAGGGCCATCAAGCCCGCGTGGGCGCGGATGAGGCCCGCATCGCGCCCCGCGACCTCCCGCCGGCCCTCGAGGGCGACGACCCCGCCCCCTTCGTTCACGGGTCCCTCGCCGAGGACGTTCACCTCCCGCGTCCAGGCCCCGGCGGGCGCGGCGGCCTCGAGGGCGAGGCCGCTCCAGGCCCCCCGGGCCGGGTCGAGCACCACCGACCAGCCCGCGAGGTCCCCTTCCCGCAGCCAGCGGTTGGGCAACTGGCTCATGTGGTGGAGGTAGACCGCCCGGGCCTCGGCGGCGACGTCGGTGCACGGGCCCCGCTCGGGGACGTCCTGGACCTCCTCCCAGGCCGTGCCCCAGACCCGGCGGCTGATCTCCTCGTCCTCCGCGGGCAGGAGCTTCTGGGCCCCGGGGGGGCGGAGGATCTTGATGCCGTTCTGGTCGGCCGGGTTGTGGGAGGCGGTGAGGAGGAGCGCCCCCGCCGCTCCGGCGGCCTGAAGGTAAACCGCCGCCGCCGGGGTGGGCAGCACCCCCGCCGCGAGGACGTGGGCCCCGCTCCGGAGCGCCCCCCGAAGGACGGCCCCGGCGAAGCCCCCCGCGGCGTCCCGGGGATCCCACGCGACGAGCACGGCGCCCGGCGAGAGGAGGTCCTCCCCCGCCCGCTCGGTCAGCCAGCCCGATGCCGCGAAGGCGTAGTGCTCGGCGAACGGCTCGGTGAAGAGGCCGCGCTCCAGGAAGGCCCGGCGGGCGTCCGCCTCCCCCCGGAGGAGAGGATGATCGGCCCCCGCGGCCAGGCCGCGGACCCCGTCCGTCCCCTGAAGCCTGGGACCCTCCATCCCGCCTCCCGCCGCCTAGGTATGGAATTCAACATCGCGGATGCCAGAGCCACTCTCCCTCCCCCTCCGGCCGGCGGCGAGGTTGGCCGCGGTGGAGAGGATTGGGGTGGGGGAGCGCCGGGCCTTCCCTCCCCCCGCCAAAAGTCCGCCCCCCCCTGGTCAGGGATGGGGGGGGCAGAGGCCTGCCCACGGGCAAGATATGCGCGGCGGGAGGGGGAGCCTAGGCCGCGCGGGTATCTTTTCCCCTCCGGGCATCCGCCCAGCGAGCAACGTGTTGAGACTTCGTATCAATGAAGATGGGCTGTCCCCCTCTCTTGGGGCACCCGTGGCGGTGACCCCGGGGTCCGGCGCGAACCCTGCCGCGCATCGGGGGGGGACAACCCATCTTCATAGGCGCAACTAGGCCACGGTCACTGACTTGGCCAGGGCGCGGGGACGGTCCACGTCCCGCTTGAGGGCCACGGCGAGGAAGTAGGCGAGGAGCTGGCCGGCCACGAGGTGGAGGAAGGGGGCGAGCAGGGAGGAGACGCGCGGAAGCACGATCTCCTCGCTGAAGAGCCCCTTGGAGGCTTCGTCCCCCTCGAAGCGGAAGCCGAGGACGAAGCCGCCCCGGGCGCGCACCTCCTCGGCGCTGCTCCGGGTGAGGGCGTGGAGCTCCCGCTCCTCGGGCGCGGGCATGAGGACGATGGTGTACATGTTCTCGTCGATGAGGGAGATGGTGCCGTGCTTGAGGAAACCCGCGCTCATGCCCTCGGCGTGGAGGTAGGTCACCTCCTTCATCTTGAGGGCGCACTCGAGGGCGGCGGGATAGTAGACGCCCCGGCCGAGGTAGAGCCAGTTTTTCATCCGCTGGTGCTTGCGCGCCGCCGTGTGCAGGAAGCCGGAGCGCTCGTTCAGGGTCTCGGCGATCAGGTCGGAGAGGGAACTCACCTCCCCGCGGAGCCGGAGAACGTCGCCCTCCGCCAGGCGGCCGCTCAGCTCGCCCAGCTCGAGCGAGCCGAGCAGGAGCAGGACGGCCTGGCTCATGGCGGCCTTGGTGCTGATGACGCAGATCTCCGGCCCCGCGCCCTGGAGGATGGGCAGGTTCACCGCGCGGACGAGGCTCGAGCCCATGACGTTGACGATGGCCGCCGTCTTGGCGCCCCCCCCCTTCGCGTGACGGACGGCGCTCAGGGTGTCGTAGGTCTCGCCCGACTGGCTGATGGCCACCAGGCAGTCGTCCGCCCCGAGGTCGGCGAGGTGGGGCAGCTCGTCCGTGCTGACGGCGGGCAGGTAGCGGCCCCCGAAGCGGCTGAAGAAGTACTGGCCCATCGCCGCCACGTAGTAGGTGGTGCCCACCCCGCCCAGGAAGGCCTGGCGGGAGCCGCGGATCATCCCGGCCAGCGCGGCCAGCTTCTCCCGGGGGACGCGCAGCGCGGCCTGGACGGTGGCCGGCTGGTCGTAGATCTCCTTGAGCATGTAGTGGGGATAGCCGCCCCGCCGGGCCATCTCGACGTCCCACTCGATCTCGGTCACCGTCTTCGCGGCGGGCTCCTCCGTCTGGAGGTTCTTGACGGCGTAGCCCTGGCGGGTGACGAGGGCGTACTCCCCGTCTTCGAGGATGACGGCCTGGCGCGTGTACTCGATGAAGGCGTTGAAGTCCGAGCCCACGTAGTTGGCGTCGTCCCCCAGGCCGATGATGAGCGGGCTCTCCCGCTTGCAGCAGAAGATGGTGCCGGGCGCGCTCACCGAGATGACGGCGAGGGCGAAGGTGCCGTCGAGCTCGCGCAGCGCGCCGACGAAGGCGCGCTCGAAGCTCCCCGCGCCCCCCCTCAGATGGTGCGCGATGAGGTGGGCGATCACCTCGGTGTCGGTCTCGGAGCGGAAGACGGCCCCGGCCTGCGCCAGGCGCTCCCGCAGCTCGCGGTAGTTGGAGATGATCCCGTTGTGGACCACCGCGATGCGCCCTTCGTTGTCGGCGTGGGGGTGGGCGTTCTCCCGCGTCACCCCCCCGTGGGTGGCCCAGCGGGTGTGGGCGATCCCCACCAGGCCCTTCATGTCGGTCAGGCGCTCGTGCTGGTTGACCGACTCGACGGTGCCGATGTTCTTGCGGATGTCGATGTGGCCGTTCCGCTGAATGGCCATGCCGCAGGAGTCGTAGCCCCGGTACTCCAGGGCGGAGATGCCCCGGTAGAGCCGCTGGGCGACGTTGGTGGTGCCCGCGACGCCCGCGATGCCGCACATCTCAGGAGTCTCCCCGCGGATAGGTGTGGTGGTTCGGCACCATCTCTCCCGGGGCGATGAGGGTGCCCGAGGCGATGGTGTTCGACGCGCCGAGGCGGGCGCCGTCACCCACGAAGGAGCCGAGCTTCGTCATGCCGGTGTCCACCAGGCCGCCGTTTCTCCGGACGCGGACGGAGCCGAAATCGTGGCCCTGGTTGAGGGTCATGGTCCCCGAGCCCACGGCGACGTTCTCGCCGACCACGCTGTCGCCGATGAACGACAGCCGGCCGACGCGCACCCGGTCGAACAAAACGCAGTTCTTCAGCTCCACCCCGAAGCCGATCATGGAGTTCGCCCCGATGGCCGTGTAGGGCCGGATGAGCACCCCGTTCCCGATGAAGGTTCCCGCGCCGATGAAGCACGGGCCGAAGATGGAGGCCCCGGACTCGATGACGACGCCCCCCCCGATCCGCACGGGGCCACGGAACTGGACCGCCCCCCGGAGCTGAACGGAGCCGTCCACCACCGCCTCCCGCCAGGTCTCCATCAGCATGCGGTTGCCCCGCAGGATGTCCCAAGGGTGCTTGGCGTCGAGCCAGGGCTCCTCCCAGATGGCCGACCGGAGGCTGCCGGTGGCGATGAGCTCGTTGAGGGAAGCGTCCATCTCCCGGATCTCCAGCAGGTCGAAGAGGTGGTAGGGCATCACGAACACCCCGGCCAGCACGTAGTTGCCCATCTCGCGCTCGGTCGGCTTCTCGACGAGGCGCGTGATGCGCATGTCCGCGCCCAGGTAGACGGTGCCGAAGTCCTGGGCCTGGGGGGTGTGGCAGATGGCGGCGACCGGCTGGTTGAAGGAGCCGAAGGCCTGGATGACGTGCCGGTAGATGTTCCCCGGCGTGAGGACATCGGCATAGACCAGGAGGAAATTCTCGCCGGGGTGGAAGTGCTCGCGGGCGATCCGGATCGCGTCCCCGATGCCGCTGGGCTCCTTCTGGTGGACGTACTGGATGGTCATCCCGTGGGCGGCTCCCTGGCCGAAGTGCTGAATGATCTTCTGGCCGCAGTGGCCCACCACCATGACCGCGTCGCACACCCCCGCTGCCCGCAGCTGCGGGAG
>JBBTDR010000281.1:0-9531 GCA_038042665.1 Nitrospinota bacterium | reverse complement strand
GAAGAGGGCGCGGTGGATGCCGATGCGGAACTTCTCCGCCCCCTCGGCTTTCCCGCCGGAGACCCAGCCGGAGAGGAGCATCAGACCCATCAAGGCGATGGCGGACCCCCATTTTCCCATCCGCTTCATTGAACTCCCCTCCTCACAGGAAAAGGGAAAAGGCCCGCCCGGGCGGCGGGGACACCGGGTCTCCCTCGGGTTCCACTCTCCGCGCCGCTGGCCCGTCCGCGCGGGCACGGGGGGACGCCGGGAGGAAACCTTTCTCCTTCACCTTCCCGGCCACCTTCGGCGAGCGGCGGGTTCATATAGGCGGCTGGTTCGTATAGGAAACTATCATAACGGAAAATACCGTCTCGGGCCACCTGATTTTCAGGCCCGGATCCGGCCATTTTCCCGGATGGCCGCCCTCACTGGCCCACGTTCAGCCAGCCCGCGATGCGCTCGACGTTCAGCGGCAGCCACCTGTCGTACATGGCCCACTTCTCGTACTTGGGGAGCTTGACCATCTCCTTGATCTTGTCCACGTCCCTCGTCTCCTTCATCGCCTCCCGGACGGCGGCGATCAGGTCCTCATAAAACTCGCGCGTCTCGCGCACCGCGGCGGCGGGCGCCGCCGCGGGCCCGTGGCCGGGGATGATGCGCTCGAACTCCATCTGCTCGATCGCCCGGAGGGACTTCACGGCCCCGCCCGGGTCCGTGGTGGTCAGGCCCCGGAATCCCATCCGCTCCGGGGTGACGAGATCCACGACGAAGAGGACCTTCTCCTTGGGCAGGCGCATGAAGATGGAGCAGCGGCCGTGGTTCGGCCCGAAGTAGTGGAGCTCGAGGGTGGTCTCCCCCAGCTTGAGGTCGTAGCGGTCCTTGAAGGTGATGTCCGGAGCGACGACCAGGGGGTTGGGATTCGGGATGAAGGTCTCGAGGCACCGCTCCTGGCTGATGAACTGCGCCCCGGCGTCCTTGAAGACCTTGCCCCCCGCGATGTGGTCCCAGTGCTCGTGGCTGTAGACCACGTACTTGACGGGCTTGTCCGTCACCTTGCGGATCTCGTCCAGCATGGCGGCGGCGGCCTCGGGGCGGATGGGGTCGGTGGCGATCACCCCGTCCGGGGTGACGACGAACATGTTGCGGTGGTTCATGTGGCGGTAGGAATAGACCCCCTCCGCCACCTTCGTGGTCTCGAAGACCTTGGAGGTGGCCACCGCCGCATCGGCCGCGGCGTATCCGCCCATCCCCGCGACCGCCAGCGCCACCGCCCACAACCCAAGCCATCCCCTCTTCGGACGCATGAAAAGCCTCCTCCCCTGGAACACGTTGGCCCCGGGACGGCCAGGCGGGCTCCCCCGCCTCCGCCCAAGAACGCGCATCCGTAGCGTGCTTACCTGGATGAACAGGCGAGGGGGAGGAAGCGTTCCAAAGGAAAAATCCCTGAAAATCCGGCCTCTCCCGGCCGCCGGGGGGCCCTTCCCCCCCTCCACCGGGAGGAGGAGCCCCGCCCTTGCTTTCCCGCCCGCCGGGCGGCATAGTTGGCCATCGCATCCCCCGGAGAGAGCAGCCGGCGCGCGGATTTCAGGCCGGAGATGTCCGTCCGGGCACGGGAGCGCAACGCCCGGCGGGCCAGGCCCTCCCTCCACGGAGAACCCGCATGCCCCCCCTTCACGTCAACCCCGAGAGCATCCGGACGGTCAATCCCTCCACCTGGCCCCAATACCCTTATAACGATTACCCCAAGACCCCCGAGCAGTCCCCGATCCGCTACTCCATCTTCCCCGAGTACGCCAAGCGCCTTCCGATGCGGGACGGGACCGAGCTGGCCTACGACGTCTACCGCCCCTTCGCCCCGGGGGAGAAGTTCCCCGCCCTGCTCTCCTGGTCGCCCTACACCCGCCAGCTCCAGCAGACCCTCGCCCCCATCGGGCAGAACGAGGCGGGCCTGACGGAGTTCTGGGTGCCGCGCGGCTACGCCCAGGTGATCGCGGACGTGCGCGGCTCGAACGACTCCGGCGGGGCCTGGGACCACTGGGGCCCCCAGGAGCAGGCCGACCTCAAGGAGACCATCGAGTTCATCGCCCAGCAGCCCTGGTGCAACGGCAAGGTGGGGATGATCGGCTGCTCCTACTTCGGCATGAGCCAGCTCCTCGGCGCCGAGCAGCAGCCCGAGGGCCTGGCGGCCATCTTCCCCTACGACGCCATGACCGACCTCTACCGCGACGCCTACTACCACGGCGGCATCTCCTCCGTCTGGGCGCGGTTCTGGTTCCAGGACCTCGCCTTCCTGAACTTCACGAGCGGGCGGCTCAAGGACCCCTCCGGCTTCCGCTACCATTTCAACCGGGTGCTGAGCGGCCAGGACCCCCTGGACGGCCCGTACTACCAGGAGCGCTCCTCGGGGCCGAACCTCCACAAGGTGAAGACGCCCGCCTACTTCGGCTGCGACTGGATCTTCTTCGGCCTCCACCTGCGCGGCGCCTTCCTCGGGTGGGAGAACGTGCCCCCGGCCACCCCCAAGAAGATGCTCATCGGCCAGGAGCCCAAGCCGCGCCGGCCCTTCGCGGCCTATCACGTGGAGGCGCTGCGCTGGTACGACCATCACCTCAAGGGCTTGGACAGCGGGGTCTGGGAGGGCGCCCCCATCAACCTCTACATCCAGGGGGAGGACACCTGGCGCGGGGAGCGCGAGTGGCCCATCGCGCGGACGGAGTGGAGGGAGCTCTACCTCACCCCCCAGGGCGGTTTCTCCGAGGGGCCCGGCCCGTCGGGAGAGTTGCGCTACACCCACCTGCCCGGGACGCGCGAGGTGAAGCTCGGGGAGCCCAAGCTCGTCTGGCGGACCGAGCCCGCCGCCCGTCCCTTCGAGGTCACCGGGCCCCTGGTGCTGAAGCTCACCGCCAGCCTCGACCAAGCCGACACCCACTGGTTCGCCTTCCTGAAGGACGAGGCCCCGGACGGCACCCTGCGCCTCCTCACCCGGGGCTGGCTCAAGGCCTCCCACCGGGCCCTCGACCCCCAGAGGAGCAAGCCCTGGCGGCCCTGGCACCCCCACGACCGGGTGGATCCCCTCACGCCCGGCGAAGCGGCCGAGTACCTGATCGAGATCATCCCGACCTCGAACTGCTTCAGGGAGGGGCACCGGATGCGCCTGGAGCTCTCGGCGAGCGACCCGGCCACCGACCTCATCTACACCCACGAGCCCTTCTGGCAAGCGGTCACCCACACCATCCACCTGGGCCGGGGCGGCTCCCGCCTGCTGACCCCCTTCATCCCCCGGTGAGGGAGAGGAGGGGAAACCACGCAAGACGATTCAAACTTGTTTCAAAACGACTTTCGTGAAATCTCCGTACACCAAAAGCCTCGGTTTCACAGCTTTTTTAGCGGGGCCCCGAGTGTTCTGGATGGATTACGAAATGATTCAATGATTTGATTTATCTATCTGTAAGTCTATTCATCCCTCGACGAACCTATAGGCAGGGCCGCTGGTAAAAAAAGGGTTTGCCAACCCACGTGCCGGCGCGATAGAGTATGGGCCTTGACTTCCCTCCCGGCTCACGCCCGCAGGAGGAACCCTAGAAAGCGTTTTATCCAATATTGTCCCTCGCCCCGTCATTCTCCCTCGCCCCGTGAGGTGGGTGGCCGCATGGCAGCCGTCATCGACATCCGGCGCTTCCGCCGCTTCGAGCTCCTGAACTCCCCGGTCTTCATGGAGGTGGCCGACATCTCCCCGGTCATGCTCGAGCCGGAGAACATCAGCTGGTCGGGGTTCGAGGGCCTTGGGGGGGAGATGGAGAAACTCGGGGTGAAAGTGAAGTCGTGCGGCCTCCTCCGCTACCCCCGGCCGGGGATGAGCCTCATCTGCGAACTGGAGATCGGGGGGGAGGTGTTCCCCGGGCTGGTCGCGGCCATCCCGTGGGCCGCGAGGGAAAAGCGCGATTTGGCCGAATGGACGTTCGGCCTGAAGATCTCCGTGCCGACGGATGAGGCCACGCGCTTCCGGCAGGTCATGCGGCGATCCTTCCCCGGGCTGTGCCCGCGATACCCCTCCCCCCAGGACGCGAACTAGCCCAGGAGGCGGTCCACCGCCCCTCCTTGCCCGCCCGCCCGGGCGCCTCAGCCCCCGGCCACGATGGGGTTCCGCAGCACCCCCAGGCGCTCCACCTCGCACTCCACCACGTCGCCCGGCTTGAGGAGGTAGGGCGCCGGGTCCGCCTGCTCGATGGCCACCCCCGAGAAGGTGCCCGAGGAGATGATGTCCCCCGGCTCCAGGGTCATCTGGCTGTAGAAGGCCACGAGATCGGGGATCTTGAAGATCATGTCGGTGAGGCGCTCGTCCTGGCGGGTCTGGCCGTTCACCCGGCACACCACCCGCAGCGTCTCGGGGCTGGGCACCTCGTCCGCCGTCACGAGGAAGGGCCCCAGCGGGTTCGTGGTGTCGAAGTTCTTGCCCAGGAAGACCCCTCCCCGGGCCGCGTCGCGCTGGATGTCGCGGGCGGTGATGTCGTTGTAGACCGTGTAGCCCGCGATGACGCCGAAGGCCCGCTCGCGCGGCACGTCCTTGCAGCGCCGGCCGATGACGACCCCCACCTCCACCTCGTAGTCGAGCATCTGGGTCTGCCTGGGATAGACCACGGGCTCCTCGTGGCCCACGAGGCTCGTGTTGAAGCGGGGGGCCCCCGGCACCTCCGGGGGGCGCTTGTTGCCGGTGTGCTCCACGTGCTTGATGGAGTTGAGCCCGGTGTGGAGGAACTTGCCGGGGTTCGCGACGGGCGCCCGCAGGCGGTACTGCCCGGCGGCGAGGGCGGCGGCTTCCCCGCCCGGCCCGGCCGGCATCCGCCCGGCCTTCAGGGCCTCCTCGGCGTGCCCGAGGGCCTTCCCGGCGGCGGCCAGGGCGGAATCGCCCCCCAGGAGGAATTCGCGCATGTCCCGCGGGATGCGGGCGTGAGCCATGGCGTAGGGGCGGCCCCCCTCCCCCTCCCTCTCCGCGAGATAGGAGGCGTAGCACAGCCGGAGGTCGGCCAGGCGGCCGTCCGAGAGGAGGACCCCCAGCCTGTCGCCGCTGGCTCCGGGGGAGAGGTTGCGGTAGGTCGCCAGTCTCATTCCCGTCTGCTCCAAGAAAGAAGGCGGCTAGGTGGGGAAACTCAACACGTTGCACATTCTTGCGGGTCCGGCCCTTCTCCCTCTCCCCCCGGCCCGCGCGCCGCAACCTGCCCCCAGCCGCCGCTCAATGGAAGGGCACCGTGAGCCCGCCGAACTCCTCCGAGAGCTTCTCCAGCAAGGCCGCCAGGCGGTGCTGCTCCTCCCCCCGGGTCTTCACCGAAATCCCCGCGATCCAGCCGGGGGCTCCTCCCCCCGCCGGCTTGATCCAGACCACCTGCCCCACGCATCCCTGGAACATCTCTTCCGCGGCTTGGATGGAGCACGGCGCCTTCGCGCCGACCTCGGGCTTGTCCGCCAAGGCGACGCGGAAACCGGTCGCGCTGACATCGTCCGGGACCAGGGGGAACGCCGCGAGCGCCGGGGCGTCGATGACCACCGGAATGGTGAAGCGGCTGAAGTGCCTGCGGTCCCGAGAGTCGTTCATTTTCTCTCCCCAGGCCCCGTCCCGGCCCCGGGCGGGGCGCCGCCCGGCAGGGGGCAAAGCCATGCCTCCTCGTCCCAAGAGAGCATAGCGAATCGCCTCACCGATGTCTCCGGGCGCGCGAACGGCGCCGGGACGCATACCGCCTCCCGGCACCCGTGGCAGCCCCGGGCGGAACCCCGGAGGGGGCCCCAAGCCCATCAGAAGCGGGCGCGCCGGGGGGCGCGGCGCCGGGAGCCCGCCAAGAAGTGACTGGACTGAGGTTCCGTAACCTATTGAAAAGCACATGGATGATTGAATCAATCGGTGGTCGCGCGGGTCAAAACATGGCCCCCGCAAAGCCAGAACGAAAGCAAAGTAAAGGTATGATACCCCAGCATTGTCTTCATCAGACCCAAATATTATATTCCATAACCATGCATTTGCGTCAGGCCGCGCAGAGACAGCGCAGGGACATCCCCGGCCCAAGCAATGCGGACCGCCCCGACGCCGCCCACTTCAGGGGAGGACCCCCATGTATCTTCCCGGCTCAGGAAGCGGCGGCGGCGGCAAGGGGGCGCGCCGCCGGCTCCGCCCGGAGGGCTCCGAGGCGCCGGGGGACTCCAAGCGCCGGGCGGAGCCCGAAGCGGCCCCCTCCCCGGCGGAGCGCTTCCCGGCCGACAGCCCCATCTTCGTCGCCGAGAGCGACCCCAAGGGGAAAGGAGCGCTCAACCGGATACTGAGCGAATTCCAACTCGGCAACGTCACCTTCACCGACGACTTCTACAAGGCCCTCCACAAGGGCCGCTTCGAGCCCTACGCCCTTCTGCTGGTATCCCAGACCATCGACAAGGGGGACAGCCTCAAGCTCCTCGCCAATCTGCGCCGGCAAGGGAAGAACACCAAGAGCCCCATCGTCTTTCTCCACAACCCCGGCGACAGCGCCGCCAAGGCCCAGGCGGAGGGCGCGGGCGCCGACGGCGTCATCGAGAAGCCCCTCGAGGAGGAGCCTCTCCGCGCGCTCCTCGAAAAGGTGCTGGGCAAGCACATCCTGACGCGGAAAGCCCAGACGGCGCAGGAGCAGGGCTACAGCTCAGCCACCAGCGAGGCGGTCGAGCGCGGAAAGCGGCTGCTCGCGCGGGGCGACCTCCAGGGCGCCGGGGAGGCCTTCGAAAACGCCCTCGTGACCGGCGCGGGCTCGGCCGAGGTCTATTGCGGGCTGGCGGAGGTGTACCTCTCCCGCGGGGAAAAGGAAAGCGCCGAGCAGGTGATCGCCGAGGCCGCGCGCATCAACCCTCAAATCCGGGACAAGTTCCGCCTGCGGGAACCCGCCTTCCTCGCCCGGGCGCGCGGAGACCTGAAAAGCCAGGATTACGCCCAGGCCAAGAACGAATTCGAGGCGGCCATCTTCGCGGAGCCCAAGAGCGCCGAGGCGCACGTGGGCCTGGGGGAGGCCCTCGCCGCGCTCGGGGACGCCGAGGGCGCCCGCGCGGCCTTCGAGAGCGCCCTCGCCCTGGGCGAGCGGCCCTCCGACCTCCACGTCTACAACCGCATGGGGATCGCCGCCCGCCGGAACAAGGACTACGGCCAGGCCCTCCGGGCCTACGACAAGGCCATCGCCTTCGACCCGGAGGACCCCATCCTCTACTACAACAAGGCCATCGTCCTCGTCGCGCTCAAGAAGTTCCGCGAGGCGCGCGTCCTGCTGGAGAAGTCCCTCAGCCTCAAGGCGGACTTCCTCTACGCCCAGAACGCGCTGCGGAACATCCAGGCGGCCCTCAAGGCGCCGCGACCCTGACGCCGCGGCGGCCGCCTCCCCTTCGGTAATGGGCCCGGCCCAAGAAGGCCGTCAGCTCCCCTTCGAGCGCCTCCTGGAGCAGAAGGCGCCCCGAGAGGGTGAAGAGCGCATCCAGGGGATGGGCCTCGCCCCCCTCCTGAAGGAACTGCGAAAGCTCTTCCCTTACACGCACACTCGGGGGTATCCTCTTCATGGCGTAGGCCTCCTTTCCGCCCCTCTTGTCCAGGGGCAATGGGCTAGATGCTCGACCGGAAAGGTAGCCTGCGCCGCTTCACTTTTACAGGAAGGATGGGACATCACCAAAAAATTATCCAGAATGCGCGGAAATTTTCCGAGGGGCCAAAATCGGACTGACAGGATACAATGGGCCGAGTTTGAAAACGAAAGTTTGACGAATATCGACTTAATATTTCCATGAAGTATCTAGGATTCAAAAAATGGAAAATCACCGTTCAATTTTCCGGGAGGAAAGACCCAGGCGTTTCAGAGTATAATATATTGAAATCTTCAATTGCTTTTATCGCATCATGACCCATAATATGTTGTGTGTGAAATCCTATTAATCTTGATGAAATCCTAGGCGCCCAAGAGGGGACCCTTATGCGTGGGAGATTCTTTCTCGCCTGTGTAGCAACCCTATTTGCCGCATTTTCTCTCGCGGGTTGCGGCTTCGGTGGATCGGACAAGCCGTTCACCATCCTGATTCCGGTTGAGGCGGAGACGCTCGACCCGCATTTCACCACCTCCACCGTCGAGTGGACCATCCTCATGAACGTGCAGGAGGGCCTAGCGGCCCGCGACACGAACATGCAGCCCGTCCCCGCCTTGGCGGAGCGCTGGGAGGTGGATCCGTCGCGGAAGGCATGGACCTTCCACCTGCGGCCAGGGGTGAAGTTCCAGAACGGAGAACCTCTTGACGCCCGGGCGGTGAAGTTCACTTTCGAACGGATGCAGGATGAGAAGCTGAACGCCCAGATCGAGGTGGCGAAAAGCATCGCCCTGGAACGGGTGGAGGAAGTGGACACCCACACGGTGCGCCTCCACACCCGGATGCCGGTCGCGTTCCTCCCGGCCTGGCTGGTCAACGCCTTCATTCTTCCGCCCAAGTACTACTCCTCCACACCGCCCAGGGAGGTGCTCAGCAAGCCGGTGGGGACGGGCCCCTACAAGCTGACCGCGTGGGTGAAGGGTGACCACATCCGGATGGAGGCGAACCCGGGGTGGTGGAAGGGCAAGCCCAAGATCCCCGCCGTGGTGTGGCGCGGCGTTCCGATCCCCACGGCGCGCGCGAAGGAGCTGGAGAGCGGAGACGCGGACCTCATCACCGATATCACGGTCGATCAGGCCAAAGCCCTCGAAGGCAAGGTGGGGGGGATCAGCGTCTTCAAGGTGCAGAGCGGGCGCCGGGTGTACATCGGCATCCGGACGGACTGGGGGCCGTTCGGCGACCGGCGGGTGCGCCAGGCCATGAACTACGCCGTGAATTTCGACCGCATCACCGACAAATTCCTGCGCGGCTACGGCACCCGCATGGCGAGCGTTGTGCTGTATCCCAACAATAACCCCAATGTGGAGCGATACCCCTATGATCCGGCGAAGGCCAAGGCCCTCCTCGCCGAGGCCAGCCTGAAAGATACCGACGGGGACGGCGTGCTCGAATATAACGGGGTGCCCCTGCGCCTCAAGATGGATGTGCCGATGGATCGCTATCTCCAGGGAGAAAACATCGCCGAGGCCGTGACGGCCGACTTGCGCGCCGTGGGCATCCACGTTGAGATCCAGTGGCTTGCGTGGCCGGCCTTCCTCTCGAGCCAGAGGAAGAAGACCCTCGCGCCGCTGTATTTCCACGGGTTGAGCTCGGCCTTCATCGAGGAGACGGACCTGGGCGTGGTGCGCCCCGGGCTCTTCGCCAACCTGACGGGCTGGAAGAACCCCGCGTTCACCGAGGACTACCGCCTCCTTCAGCAGCGGTGGGACGTCAAGGGAAGGGAAAAAATCAGCTACGACCTTCAGGCCCTTATCCGCGAGGAGGCCCCCTGGATCTTCCTCTGGAACCAGTTCGAGTTCTTCGCTGGGAGCGCCCGCATCCTTTGGTGGACGCCGCGGTCCGACGAGCGGATCTACATCCCGGACATCCAGTTGAAAGAGGCTCAAACGCGCAATTGAACGTCAACCGGAATGGTTC
>JBBTDR010000280.1:4036-4569 GCA_038042665.1 Nitrospinota bacterium | reverse complement strand
CCGCCGCCCTCCGCCTTCCGGTAGTTCCAGCTCGGCCGTTGCGACTTGGCTTTGATGCCGTCGAACACCCACCAGCCGAATTCAATATGAAACCCGATGACGCGGCCGAAGAAGCCGCTCTCCACGAGCCGGCGGAGCTTGCGGAATCCCGGCAGGAACAGCTTGTCCTCAACCGCGCCGTGCTTCAGGCCCTTCGCCTCGGCGGCGCGCAGCAGGGCCAATCCATCCTCGACGGAGGGCGCGACAGGCTTTTCGGTATAGATATGCTTGCCTGCGGCAATCGCCCGCCTGAGCACGTGAAGCCGCTGGTGCGTCGCCGCCGCATCGAAGAAGACGGGATAGCCGGGGTCGCTCAGCGCGGAATCCAGATCTGCCGTCCAGCCGAGGCCGCCGTTTTCCGCCGCCACTTCCGCCAAGCGTTCCGCGTTGCGGCCGGCCAGAAGCAGCTTCAGCATGATGACGTCATCGCCGACGGCAAGGCCGCCTTCGGCGCGGATCGGCGCCAGCGAGTTGCGCAGATGCTGGTACGAGCA
>JBBTDR010000280.1:0-4026 GCA_038042665.1 Nitrospinota bacterium | reverse complement strand
CGCCGCCCGTCGCGCCATGCAGGATGATGCCGAGTTCACGCGTTGCCATGCGCGGTCTATGTTCCCGGGTTCAGTGCCGCATATGAAAAAAATTCCCCGGCATGATCCCCGGGCGGTCCCCGGGCCGTGGGGGAATCGGGAATAATCTGGTCGGGGCGAGAGGATTTGAACCTCCGGCCTCCTGCTCCCGAAGCAGGCGCGCTACCAAGCTGCGCTACGCCCCGAAAAACGTCCGCCCCCGAAGGCTCCCTACTGCGGCCACCCGAAGCGCCCGATGAGCCGGACGAAGACGCAGGGGACTAGGTCCTCGGAGCGCCGCAGGGAGCCGTCCGGCTGCCGCGCGATGCGGACGAGCATCTGCCCCTCCTCCCCCCCCAGCGGCATCACCAGCCGCCCGCCCGGGGCCAGTTGCTCCAGCCAGGGCTGGGGCGGCTCCGGCGAGGAGGCCGCCGCCAGGATGGCGTCGAAGGGGGCCTCCTCGGGCCAGCCGTAGGTGCCGTCGGCGGTCCAGAGGAGGAAGTTGGTGTAGCCCGCCTGCTCCAGGCGATCGCGGGCCCCGCGCGAGAGCTCGGGGAGCCGCTCGATGGCGCGGACCTTGGCGGCGAGCTCCGCCAGAAGGGCCGTAACGTACCCCGATCCCGCGCCGATCTCAAGCACCTTCTCTCCTCCCTGGGGGCCGAGCGCCTGGAGGCTCGCGGCCACCATGTAGGGCTGGGAGATGGTCTGGCCCTGGCCGATGGGGAGGGCCTTGTCGGTGTAGGCCTCCTCGCGGAAGACCTCGGGGACGAAGAGGTGCCTCGGCACCCGGCGCATGGCGGCGAGGACGCGCTCGTCGTGGATGCCGCGGGCGGCGAGCTGGCTCTCCACCATGTCGAGGCGCGCGCGGCGGAAGCGCTCCTCCTCGCGGCCTCCCTGGGAGAGGGGCGCGCCCCTCAACGGAAGTCCCACTGGGCGAGCTCGCGCATGGCGCCGAAATCCGTCAGGTCGAGCTGGATGGGGGTGATCGAGATGGCGCCGTTCGCGACGGCGTCGAAGTCGGTGTCGGGCTCCGGCACCCAGCTGAGGCCGTTGCCCCCGATCCAGTAGTACTCCCGCCCCCGGGGGTCGATCTTCTCGACGACGGCGTCCCCGTAGATGCGCTTGCCCTGGCGGGTCACCCGCACCCCGCGGCACTCGCTCTCGGGGAGGTTGGGCACGTTCGCGTTGAGGAGCACGCCCGCCCGGAGCCCCCGCCGCAGGATCTCCCTGGCCAGCTTGAGGGCGAAGCCGGCCGCCAGCCCGTAGCGGAGGGGCTGATCTCCCTCGTACACCAGCGAGACCGCCGCCGCCGGGAGGCCGAGGAGGGCGGCCTCCATGGCCGCCGCGACGGTGCCCGAGTAGGTGATGTCGTCGCCCATGTTGCCCCCCCGGTTGATGCCGGAGAGGACGAGGTCGGGCCGGCGGTCCTTGAGGAGGCCGTTGAGGGCGAGGTTCACGCAGTCGGTCGGGGTGCCGTCGACGGCGTACCAGCCTTCCTCCATCCGATCGATGCGCAGCGGCCGGTGGAGGCTCAGGGAGTGCCCGGCGGCGCTGCGCTCCCGGTCGGGGGCCACCACCACCACCTCGCCCAGGGCGCGGACGGACTCGTACAGGGCCCGGAGGCCGGGGGCGGTGATCCCGTCGTCGTTGGAGAGAAGGATGCGCGCCATGCGGCCAACGAAGGAGTAAGGGCGAAAACAAGACGCAAGCGGAGTATAGGGACCCCAAAGCGGGGCGTCAACGGGGGGGAGGGGGCATGCCTCCCCTCGGCTGGCAAGCGGGAGGCGGCGCTTGGCGCCTAGCCGTAGATGTCGAGCCCGTTCGGGGACTGGAGCGCGTTCGCCGCGCCCAGAATGATGAAAAGGCGCTTATCCGCGATCTGGCCCGAGGAGACGAGCTGGTTCACCTCGGCGCGGGCGGTGGCGACGGCGCCATAAATGAGAGGGGGGCGGAGTCCCCGGGCCACAGCCAAGACCACGTTCGCATCCGCCATTGCGCTCTCCTCCTCCCTGAGGAGCTTTTTAATGCAAATACCTCAAGCATCCCTGCTTCTGGTGCTGTCTTCCCTATCGGCCGGCGAATTGAGGGGCATGAGCACGAAAATGGCAATATCGGAAAAAAGGCCGGGGTTTTTCCGGCGGGCGGGACCCCCTTCCCCAGCCGAGGAGCGGACCCCGAAGGCCTCGTTTCCGCCCTTGCGCGGCATCCCTCCCCGGGCCAAAATGCCCCCCGCGAAGCCGAGACCCCATTCCCGTGCCATTTCTCGAGGAGGCCCCATGGCGGAGAGCAGCGGTTCGGCCGATGCCCAGGAGAGCATTCGGAATTTCCACTTCGACACCCAGACCCTCCACGCCGGCCAGCGGCCCGACCCCGCCACCGGCGCCCGGGCCGTCCCCATCTACCAGTCCACCTCCTTCGTCTTCGACGACATCCAGCACGCGGCGGGCCTCTTCGCCCTTCAGGACTACGGCTACATCTACACCCGCATCGGGAACCCGACGAACAGCGTCTTCGAGGAGCGCATGGCCTCCCTCGAGGGCGGCGTCGGCGCCCTCGCGACCGCCTCGGGCCAGGCGGCCCAGTTCCTCGTCTTCTTCACCCTGATGGAGACGGGCCAGGAGATCGTGGCCGCCTCCACCCTCTACGGGGGCACCTACACCCAGTTCGACGTCTCCTTCCGCAGGCTCGGCTGGAACGTGAAGTTCGCCGACCCGCACGACCCAGCCAACATCCGCAAGGCCATCACCTCGAAGACCCGCGCGGTCTACTGCGAGACCATCGGCAACCCCATGTCCAACGTGGCGGATCTCGAGGCCCTCGCCCAGATCGCCCACGACGCCGGCCTCCCCCTCGTGGTGGACAACACCTTCGCCAGCCCCTACCTCTGCCGGCCCCTGGAGTGGGGGGCGGACATCGTCGTCCACTCGGCCACCAAGTTCATCGGCGGCCACGGCACCAGCATCGGCGGCGTCATCGTGGACTCGGGCAAGTTCAACTGGGCGAACGGGAAGTTCGACAGCATCGTCTCGCCCTCCCGGGGCTACCACGGCCTGAACTTCTACGAGACCTTCGGGGAGCTGGGCTTCATCACCAAGGTCCGGACCGAGGGGCTGCGCGACATGGGGCCCTGCATGAGCCCCTTCAACGCCTTCCTCTTCCTCCAGGGGCTGGAGACCCTCCCCCTGCGGATGCAGCGCCACTGCGACAGCGCCCAGAAGGTGGCCGAGTACCTCGCCCAGGATTCCCGCGTGAGCTTCGTGAACCACCCCGGCCTCCCCGGCAGCCCCTACAAGAAGCTGGCCGACAAGTACCTGCCCAAGGGCAAGGGCTCGGTCTTCTCCTTCGGGGTGAAGGGGGGCTACGACGCGGGGGTGAAGCTGGTCGAGTCGCTCCAGCTCCACAGCCACCTGGCGAACGTCGGCGACGCCAAGAGCCTCGTCATCCACCCCGCCTCGACCACGCACTCCCAGCTCAGCGAGGACGACATGAAGGCGGGCTTCATCACCCCCGACCTCATCCGCCTCTCGGTGGGGCTGGAGGACGTGGACGACATCCTCTGGGACCTGGACCAGGCCCTGGCCGCCGCCTCGAAGGCCTAGCCGTGAGGCAGACTCTTGGATCGACATCGCCCTGCTGTCCCCCTCCCTCCGGGAGGGGGTGGGGGGAGGGAAAAATTCAAGAGCCGTTCCCCCACCCGGCCCTCCCCGCCTCGACTGAGCTCGTCGCAGGCCGGAGGGGGAGGGAAAAGCAAGCGGACATTATGTAATGGGGTGGAGCGGCCTCCGGCGAGTTCAGAATTAAAGGAAGGAAAACATCCGATGGCGCCCAACCCGTTCCAGGACCCCCGCGTCATCCGGAAGATCCTCGGCCGGATGCGGCGGGTGGCCATGGTGGGGCTCTCGAACAACAGCGTGCGGCCCAGCTACTTCGTGGGCTACTACCTCAAGCGGATGGGCTTCGAGGTCCTCCCCGTGAACCCCCGCTACGGGGAGGTGCTGGGCCTGCCCT
>JBBTDR010000279.1:0-1663 GCA_038042665.1 Nitrospinota bacterium | reverse complement strand
CTACCACGTGGCCAAGGACGTCGGGTGGGCCCTGACCGGCACCCCGTTCGACGAGAGAAACTCCCTCGTGCAGGCGCAGGTGTATCAGCCGTGGCGGGTGTAGACCTTGACGGGCTCCATGCGGGGCCTCCTCCCGAGGAGACTGGCTGTCCAGGGCTTCCCCCACCGTTTACCCGATCACTCCGGCCTTGTCACCTTCGCGCGGGCGCGGCTTTTCCCGCCGGGGGTTCTCGCCTATAGTCGGGGGCGCGCTTCCCGCCCGGCGGAGCCCGGCCCCATGCCCTCGCGCCCCCCATGGATCACCAAGGGCGACATCGACGGCTTCTTCGGCCTGTGGATGGACAACCTCGTCCAGCTCCTCCTCATCGTCTCCCTCCTGAAGGGGGTGCTGGGCTTCCCGGACGAGCTGATCTTCGGCCGGGTCCTGCCCGGGGCGGCCATCAGCATCCTCATCGGGAACCTCTTCTACGCCTGGCAGGCCCGGCGGCTCGCCCTCCGCGAGGGGAGGGAAGACGTGGCCGCCCTCCCCTACGGCATCAACACCGTGAGCCTCTTCGCCTTCGTCTTCTTCATCATGCTCCCGGTGAAGCTCCAGACCGGGAGCGCCGAGGCCGCCTGGCGGGCCGGGCTCGCGGCCTGCTTCGTGAGCGGGGTGATCGAGACCGCGGGCTCCCTCGTGGGGGGCTGGGTGCGGCGCATGACCCCGCGCGCGGCCCTCCTCTCGGCCCTCGCCGGCATCGCCCTCACCTTCATCTCGATGGACTTCGCCTTCCGCATCTGGGAGCGGCCCCTCGTCGCCATGGTGCCGCTCGGGGTCATCCTCCTCCACTACTTCGGGGGCGCCCGCTTCCCGGGTGGCCTCCCCGGGGGACTCGTGGCCGTGGCCGCGGGGGCGGCGCTCTCGGCCCTCCTGTACGGCTTCCCGGACGGGGTCCCCGCCCCGGCGGGCTTCGCCCCGCCGGGCCTGTGGCTGGGCGCCCTCTTTTCAGCGTTGACCGGCCCCCTCGCCTGGGACTACCTCGCCGTCTCCCTCCCGATGGGGCTCATGACCCTGGTGGGGAGCCTGATGAACCTGGAGAGCGCCGAGGCCGCGGGCGACCGCTTCGGCACCCGCAGTTCCCTCGCCGTGAACGGGGCGGGCACCTTGGCCGCCGCGTTCTGCGGGAGCTGCTTCCCCACCACCCTCTACATCGGCCACCCGGGCTGGAAGGCCCTGGGCGCCCGCTCGGCCTACAGCGCCCTGAACGGCGCCGTCATCACCCTGCTCTGCCTCACGGGCTCGGTCGCCGCCCTCGCGAAGCTCGTGCCCGAGGAGGCCGTCATCGCCATCCTGCTCTGGATCGGCCTCGTCATGGTGGCCCAGGCCTTCGAGGCCACCCCCGCCCGCCACGCCCCGGCCGTCGCGCTCGGCTTCGTCCCCTCGGTGGCCGCCTGGGGGCTCCTCATGACCCAGACCGCCCTGCGCGGGGCGGGCACCGGCCTCCACCAGGTGGGCGAGAAGGCCCTCGCCGCCGCGGGCCTCCACCTCCAGGGGATGATCGCCCTCGAGCGCGGCTTCATCTTCTCCTCCATGATCTTGACCGCCCTGGCCGCCGCCCTCATCGACCGGGAGCCCCTGCGGGCCTGCGGCTGGGCCCTCGCGGGGGCGCTGCTGAGCTGGTTC
>JBBTDR010000278.1:0-4099 GCA_038042665.1 Nitrospinota bacterium | reverse complement strand
CTCCCAAGTGGAGAGGGGGGTTCGGCCACCTGGGCCGGCTGTTGGAGAGATGGTGCCGTTGCTTTTCCCTCTCCCTCTGGGAGAGGGGAGGGTGAGGGGCCCAAAAGGGGTTTCGCGATGACCGTCGCCGCCGAGGCCCATCGTTCATCGGGCGCCGCCGAAGCGGCCGCAGGCGCGAACCCCTTCGCGGGCCCCCTGGGCCCCGACCGGGAGATGATCCAGCGCTGCATCCACTGCGGGCTCTGCACCACGAGCTGCCCCACCTTCGCCCTGCTCGGGAACGAGATGGACTCCCCGCGCGGGCGCATCTACCTCATGCGCATGGTGGCGGACGGGGAGATGGCGGTGAACGAGACCGTCCTCAAGCACCTCGACCGCTGCCTGGACTGCCGGGCCTGCGAGACGGCCTGCCCCTCGGGGGTGCGCTACGGCTCCCTCATCGAGGCGGCGCGCGAGGGGCTGGAGCAGGTGCGGGGGCGGGGCCTCGGGGCGCGGCTGCTGCGGAGGCTCCTCTTCCGGTGGCTCCTGCCCAGCCGGGCGCTCCTCGGCCTGGCGGGGGTGGCCACCCGGCTCTACCAGCGGACCTTCCTGCGGCCCCTCATCCTCAATCTGGGTCTCTTGCCCCCAAAGCTCGCGCGCCTGGAGCCCCTCATGCCCGAGGCCCCGCCCATCCTCTCCATGCTCCCCCTCCCGGCGGAGGTGGCCGCGGCCGGGGAGGAGAGGTTCCGGGTGGCCTTCTTCGGCGGGTGCGTGCAAGCCGCCCTCTTCGGGGACGTGAACCGGGCCGCGGTGCGGGCCCTCGCGGCGAACGGGGCGCGGGTGATCTTCCCCGGCGCCCAGACCTGCTGCGGGGCCCTCCAGGCCCACGCCGGGGACCGCGGGACCGCCCGCCTCCTCGCCCGGCGGAACCTGGATGCGATCGATCCGGGGCAGTACGACGCGGTCGTCCTCGCCGTCTCGGGCTGCGCGGCCATGCTCCACGAGTATGGCGGCCTCCTGGCCGGCGACCCCGCCTACGCCGCGCGCGCAAGGGCCTTCGGCGCCAAGGTCATGGACGTGACGGTCTTCCTCGCGAAGGCGGGGCCGCGCCCGGCCCCTCATCCCCGGCCCCAGCGGGTGGCCTACCACCACCCCTGCCACCTCTACCACGCCCTGAAGGTGCGCCAGGAGCCCCTGAAGGTGCTGGAGGCCATCGGGAACGTGGAGGCCGTGCCTCTCCAGGAGAGCGACTGGTGCTGCGGCTCGGCCGGGAGCTACAACCTGACCCAGACCGAGCTTTCGATGAGGCTCCTCGACCGCAAGATGGGCCACATCCGCGCGGCGGGGGCGCCCGTGGTCTCGACCGGGAACCCCGGCTGCCAGATCCAGATCGCCTACGGGGCCCGGGAGCGGGGGATGGAGCTGCGCGTCGTCCACCCCGTGGTTCTCTTGGACGAGGCCTACCGCGCCGCGGGCTTCTACGAAGGGGCCGCGCTGCCGTAGGATGAGCTTTCCGTCGCGCGGGTGACCGCGTGCACATATTCTTGAGGAGCCACCTGATGCCCGCCGCCACCGCGCGCAAGTCCTCCACGGCCATCGAGGCCCTGGATCACTTCATCCCCTCCCTCGACGAGGGGATCACGATTCACCTCTACGAGAAGCGGCCCCGGGGCAAGCGGCGCTTCGGGCCGGAGGGGACCCTCCTCCTTGTCCACGGCCGGGTGGCGCCGGGGCCCGTGGCCTTCGACGTGCGGGTGCCGGGCTACTCCTGGATGGACTACATCGCCTCGAGGGGCTTCGACGTCTTCACCCTCTCGATCCGGGGCTTCGGCAAATCCACCTGGCCGGCGGTGATGCGCGAGGACCCCTCGGGCAAGCCCCCCGCCATCCCGGGGAGGGTGGCCGTGCGGGACGTCGCGGCGGCGGCCCGCTTCATCTGCGACCGAAGGGAGGTGGAGAACATCAATATCCTGGGCCGCTCCTGGGGCACCACCCTCTCGCCCGCCTTCGCCACCCAGGAGCCGGAGCGGGTGCGGAAGCTCGTCCTCTACGCGCCCTACTACGCCTACGACGACGTGCGCCGGCGGATGATGTACGAGGACCCGGCCCGGCCCGGCCGGTTCGACGCCCGCCGGGGGGCCTGGATGTGGAACACCTTCGAGAACGTCCAGCGGCGCTGGTGGGGCCACATCCCCGGCACGGCCCACCACAAGTGGCGCGAGCCGCGCGTGGTGCGCGCCTACTGGAAGGCGCTCCTCGCCCACGACCCCGAGGGCGCCAAGCGCAGGCCCCCCGCCTTCCGGCTGCCGAACGGCTCCCTGGCCGACCTCTACGAGCGGGCCTCCAACCGGCCCCTCTACGACGCGGCGAAGGTCGCCTGCCCGGTCCTCCTCATCCGGGGGACCCAGGACGGCGCCTCGGCCGACCCGGAGGCCCTGGGCCTCTTCCATGCGCTGCGGAACAGCTGGGGGAAGCGCTACGTCATCCTCGAGGACGGCACCCACTTCATGGAGCTCGAGAAGCGGCGGCTGGAGCTGCTGACCGAGGTGCAGTCCTTTCTGGAGGGGTAGAAGGAGCCGGCCCCGGCGGCGGCCTGGGTGGTTTTCCTTGATTCTTATCACGCGATAAAAGATATTATTTTCTGTTAATGAATCGAATTTAACTTCCAGCCCATTTTTCCACGCCTTGGCCATTGTTTCTCCCCCGCGAACGGGGTATATTCAGAGCGGTTTCTCTGCTTCGGCCCTCCCACGGCATCGTCTTCTCCCCAGGACGGCGTTCCACCCCTCGCATCCGGGGTCCGCCGGAGACGGGGTGTCTTCATCCGTGCGTTGCCAAGAAGGAGGAGGAGGGCCTATGACCGGAGGCGCGCGCAGCATGGCGAGGTATGCGATGGGCTTGATGCTGGCGGGGGCGTTGCTCCTCCCGGCCGGGGCTCGAGCCCAGCAGGTGGAGCAGAAGAAGGAGCAGCCGAAGTACGTGGGCTCGGAGAGCTGTGGCACCTGCCACGTCAAGCAGCGCAACGACTGGGTGGCCTCGGGCCATCCCTATAAGCTGCGCAAGGCCGAGGACGCCCGGAGGGTCGGCCTCCCCCTGCCCGGCGGCTACACCTGGGACGACATCAGCTACATCATCGGGGGCCGGAACTGGAAGCTCCGCTACGTGGACAAGCAGGGCTACATCATCACCACGACGGGAGAGATGCCCGACGCCAAGCGCGACATCTTCTCCTTGAAGGAGGTGAAGCGCGACAAGCCGGGCGTGAACCAGTTCAACCTCGAGGACGGGACCTGGAGCAACTACCACCCGGGCGAGAAGAACCTGAAGTACGACTGCGGGGCCTGCCACACCACGGGCTACAGCAAGGAGGGCCACCAGGACGGGATGCCCGGCATCGTGGGAACGTGGAAGGAGCCCGGCGTGGCTTGCGAGGCCTGCCACGGCCCCGGCGGGGATCATGTCGGCGGGAAGGGCTACAAGGGCAATATCCGCGTGGTCGCCGACAAGGCCATGTGCGGCCAGTGCCACATCCGCGGCGATGCCAACACCATCCCCGCCGCCGGGGGCTTCATCCAGCACCACGAGCAGTACAACGAGCTCCTGGCGAGCAAGCACAAGGCGCTCGACTGCGTCACCTGCCACAAGCCTCACATGAGCGCGAAGTTCAAGGATGGCCTGAAGGTGCAGTGCGAGGCCTGCCACCCGAAGCAGGCGGAGGAGTTCAAGGGCAGCCTGATGCAGCTCGGGGGCGTCAAGTGCCAGGACTGCCACATGGCGCGGGCGACCAAGTCGGCCATCCAGAAGGGCAAGTTCGAGGGGGACATCCGGGCGCATCTCTTCCGGATCAACCTCGATCCCGGCGCCCAGATGTTCACGGCCGACGGGAAGTTCGCCAACGGCTTCCTGACGGTTGACTTTGCGTGCCTCAGCTGCCACGGCGGGAGGACCCGCGAGTGGGCGATTGAGGCGTCGAAGAAGGGAGTTCACGCCTACGGGAAGAATTAGCTGAACGATCCGACCGCGCGTTTCCTCCGCGGGCGCGCCCGGTGGCAGGCATCCCCGGGTGGCGCCCGCGGAGCTTTGTGCGGAGGAGCCGCCGGGGCGGCGCGGCGATGCGGCT
>JBBTDR010000277.1:0-2245 GCA_038042665.1 Nitrospinota bacterium | reverse complement strand
CCCGCAACCGCACATCGGAGCCGAAGGCGACGGGCGGGGGAGGATTCCCGGGCCGGCTCTTCTCCCCTCACCTCGCCCCCGGGGGCGAACCTGAGCGGGCGGCGGCAAGGCCGCCCTAAGGACACTCGAAGCCATGGTGGATTCCGCCGAGCACAACGGAAAGGACAAGCAGCCCCTGGAGGTGGACACCGTCGCCATCCGCTTCGCCGGGGACTCGGGCGACGGGGTGCAGCTGGCCGGCGATCGCTTCACGAATGCCACCGCCCTGGCGGGCAACGACCTGAGCACCTTCCCCGACTACCCCGCCGAGATCCGCGCCCCCGCCGGCACCCTGGCCGGCGTCAGCGGCTTCCAGATCAATTTTAGCAACAAGGTGGTCCACACCCCGGGCGACGAGGTGGACGTGCTCGTGGCCATGAACCCGGCCGCCCTCAAGGCCAACCTGGGCGACCTGAAGAAGGGCGGGGCCATCATCGCCAACACCGACAACTTCGGGGACAAGAACCTGGAGAAGGCCGGCTACAAGGCCAACCCCCTCCAGGACGAGAAGATCCGCAGCGCCTACAAGATCCACGAGGTGCCCCTCACCTCGCTGACCCGCAAGGCCCTCGCGGACATGGAGCTCCAGTCCAACCTCGCCGACCGCTGCAAGAACTTCTTCGCCCTGGGGCTGATGATGTGGATGTACTCCCGCCCCACCGAGTCCACCAAGAAGTGGATCCAGGAGAAGTTCGGCAAGCGGCCCGAGGTGCTGGGCGCGAACATGCGCGCCTTCGACGCGGGCTACTTCTTCGGCGAGAACACCGAGATCTTCGCCCACCACTACATCGTGCGCGAGGCCACCTACGCCCCCGGCACCTACCGCAACATCTCGGGCAACGTGGCCCTGGCCTACGGCTTCATCGCCGCGGCGAGGAAGATGGGGCTCCGCCTCTTCTGGGGCGCCTACCCCATCACCCCCGCGAGCGACGTCCTGCACGAGCTCTCGCGCCACAAGAAGTTCGGCGTCCTCACCTTCCAGGCCGAGGATGAGATCGCGGCCATCTCGGCCACGATCGGCGCCGCCTACGCGGGCACGCTGGCCGTCACCTGCTCGAGCGGCCCCGGCATCGCGCTCAAGGGCGAGGCCATGGGCCTGGGCGTCATGGCCGAGCTGCCGATGGTCATCTGCAACGTCCAGCGCGGCGGCCCCAGCACCGGCCTCCCCACCAAGACCGAGCAGGCGGACCTTCTCCAGGCGGTCTACGGCCGCAACGGCGAGTGCCCCATCCCGGTGGTGGCGGCCTGCACCCCCTCGGACTGCTTCTGGACGGCCATCGAGGCCGCCCGGCTCGCGGTCAAGTACATGACCCCGGTCATCCTCCTGAGCGACGGCTACCTGGCCAACGGCTCCGAGCCCTGGAAGCTGCCCCGCGCCTCCGACATCCCCGAGATGCCGGTCGAGTTCCACACCGACCCGGAGGGCTTCCAGCCCTACCTCCGCGAGAAGACCACCCTCGCGCGGCCCTGGGTCGTCCCCGGCACGCCCAAGCTGGAGCACCGCATCGGCGGCATCGAGAAGGCCGACATCACCGGCAACATCAGCTACGACCCCAAGAACCACGAGCACATGGTCCTCACCCGCGCCGCCAAGGTGGCCGGGATCGCCCGGGACATCCCGCCCGCCGAGGTGGTCGGCAAGGAGTCGGGCAAGGTCCTCGTGGTGGGCTGGGGCGGCACCTTCGGCGCCATCACGGCCGCCGTCGAGGCGCTCCAGGCGCGGGGGGCCTCGGTCTCCCAGGTGCACCTGCGGCACCTGAACCCGCTGCCGCCCAACCTGGGGGAGGTCCTCAAGAAGTTCGGCACGATCCTCGTGCCCGAGCTGAACCTGGGCCAGCTCTCGAAGGTGCTCCGGAGCGAGTACCTGTTGAACGTGGTCGGGCTCAACAAGGTGCAGGGCCGCCCGTTCATGGTGAGCGAGATCATCTCGAAGGTTGAGGAGCTTCTCTAACGTGACTACCGCGACGAAATCCAACGGCGCCGTGGGCCTCGGGCTCACCCGCAAGGACTTCCAGTCCGACCAGATCGTGCGCTGGTGCCCGGGCTGCGGCGACTACGCCATCCTGGCCCAGATGCAGAAGGTGCTCCCCGAGCTGGAGATCCCGAGGGAGAAGTTCGTCTTCATCTCGGGCATCGGCTGCGCCGCGCGCTTGCCGTACTACTTGGAGAGCTACGGCTTCCACACCATCCACGGGCGCGCGCCCGC
>JBBTDR010000276.1:0-2337 GCA_038042665.1 Nitrospinota bacterium | reverse complement strand
GCGCTGGATCATGCCTCGGGCTATCTGCTGGCCTTCGGGGCGCTGGCCGCCTTGTGGGCCTGCTTGGCGAGGCGGGAGGCCCGCCGGGAGGCGGTGTTGCGGTGGATGACCCCGCGCGAGGCCGCCTGGTCGAGCATCTTCTGGGCGCCCCGCAGGGCCTCCGCCACCTTGCCCTTTTCCTCGATGGCCGAGAGGACGTTCTTCTCCGCGGAGCGGAAGCGGGTGCGGAGGGCGCGGTTGCGGGTGCGGCGCACCAGGCTCTGGCGGTGGCGCTTCTTGGCGGATTCATGGGTCGCCACTTCGAAAGGACTCCTCTTTTTCGTCAAAGGTCAGGCCCGCGGGGGCCAAGCCGGCCCCTTTCCGGTTGAGGCCCAGGCAACGGCGGGCTAAAATACCACGCGGCTTGACCTTGTCAAGACGACGGCGCCTTCCTCCGCCCTCCGGAAGCCCCGTGGCCTTCGAGTCCGACCCCTCCACGCCATCTCCGCCCGGCGCGCCCCCGCGGGAGGGGATCTCCCGCTCGGCCGGGGCCATCGGCCTGGCCACCCTCATCAGCCGGATGGCGGGCTACCTGCGCGACATCCTCCTCGCCCGCGCCCTGGGGGCCGGGATGATGGCGGACGCCTTCTTCGTGGCCTTCGCCATCCCGGCCCTGTTCCGCAACCTCTTCATGGAAGGGGCCCTGAACTCCTCCCTCATCCCCGTCTACACCGAGGTCCGCAAGGAGCGCGGCGAGGAGGCCGCCCGCCGCTACGCGGGCGGGGTCGCCGCGATGGTGGGAGTCTTCCTCGCCTTGACGTGCGTCCTGGGGATGGTGTTCAGCGACGCCTTGGTGGCCGCCCTCGCCCCGGGCTTCACCCGCCAGCCGGAGAAGTTCGGCCTGGCCGCCCGGCTCACCCGCTGGATGTTCCCCTTCCTGTTCTTCATCGGCATGTGGGCGATCGCGGCGGGCCTCCTGAACGCGGCCCGGCGCTTCTTCGTCCCCGCCGTGACCCCCGCCGTCCAGAACCTGGTGATGGTCGCGGCGCTGCTCGCGGCGGGCTGGCTCGGGGCGGGGGAGCAGACCGTCTTCTGGGTGGCCGCCGCCGTGGTGGCCGGGGGGGCCCTCCAGGCGGCCTGCCAGCTCCCCCTCCTGGCGCGCCTGGGGCTCCTGCCCCGGCCCGCCGCGCCCTGGTCGGCGCCCGGGGTCGGGAGCTTTCTCTGGCTGATGGCGCCGGCCGCCTTCACCGCGGCCATCTTCCACCTGAACAGCCTGGCGAACCGCTGGATGGCCTCCTTCCTGGAAGAGGGGGCGATCTCCTATCTCTACTACGCCAACCGGCTGGTGCAGTTCCCCCACGGCATCCTGAGCCTGGCGGTGATGGCGGCGGCCTTCCCGGTGCTCTCCGAGCGCGCGGCCGAGGGGAGGCGGAACGAGGAGGGGGCGGGGGAGGGCTGGCGCCGCACCCTCGCGGAGTCCGGGAAACTCACCCTCTTCATCACCTTGCCCGCCACCTTCGGGCTCATCGCCCTCGCCCATCCCATCATGGAGGTGCTCTTCCAGCGCGGGGCCTTCGGGCCCGAGCAGACGGCGGCCTGCGCGGCGGCGCTCCGGGCCTACGCCCTGGGCCTGACCTTCTTCGGCCTGGTGCGCCTGTTCTCGGCCGCCTTCCACACCCGCCTGGACACCCGCTACCCCATGCGGTGCGCCTACGCGGCGGTGGCCGCCAACATCGCCTTCAGCCTGCTCCTGATGCGCCCGCTGGGTTTCGTGGGGCTGGCGCTCGGGACCACCCTCTCGAGCGCCCTGCACGCGCTCCTCCTCGTCCGGGGCCTCCGGCGCGCGGGCGGGGAGTGGCCCGGCGAGGAGCTCTGGGCCGCGGCGCGCCAGCTCCTGCCCCTGGCCGCCGGGGCCGGCGCCGCCGCCTACCTGGCCCACCGGGCCCTCTGGCCCGCCCAGGCCCCGTTCCCGGGGCGGGCCGCCCTCCTGCTCGCCCTGGTGGGAGGGGCGGCGGGAGGCTACCTGTTCTTGTGCGAGCGGCTCGCCCCCCGAGGGAAGGTTCCCTGGCGTGGGCTGCTGCGCCTGGGAAGGAGGGCGCCGCCATCGCCAAGCGCGTGAAGCCTCGCCAGCCTCCCGCCTCCGGGGCGGGCGGCCTCCGCCCGGAGCTGGAGGGGCTCCTCCAGGGATTTCGGGACTTTTTGGTGGTGGAGCGCCGCCTCGCCCGCCTGACGGTGGAGAGCTATGGGCTCGACCTGCGGGCTTTCGCCGCCGCGGTTCAGGGGCTGGGCGCCGGGAAACCCTCCGCCTGGGACCGCTCGGTGGTGACGGATCACCTCGGGAGGCTCCGGCGGGAGGGG
>JBBTDR010000275.1:0-4080 GCA_038042665.1 Nitrospinota bacterium | reverse complement strand
CCTTCTGCCGGCCGTAGCCGAGCCAGCCGTGGAGCCTGACGAGGAGGCGGTTCACGGCGCGGCTCTTCAGGCGGACGAGGCGCTCCGCGAGCCAATGGTGAGGGCCCCGGCCGTGGTTGAAGGGGCAGGAGCGCAGGCAGATGCCGCAGTTCGTGGCCACGTGGGCGAAGTGGTGGCGGCACCGCTCGGCATCCAGGTACCACTTCAAGACGCCTGGGTTGCTCGATAGGTTCCGGCCCTCGGCCGTGCGCGGGCCCGAGGAGACCGCCTTCACCGGGCAGGCCCGGACGCACTGCTCGCAGGCCTCGCAGAACTCGAGGACGCCGAAGTCCAGGCTCTTCTTCGTCCCCCCGAGCGGCAGGTCGGTGAACACCTTGCAGAAGCGCACCCGGGGGCCGAACTCCGGGGTGACGGCAATGCCCATGCGCGAGGGCTGGGCCAGGCCCGCGTCCACCGCGAGGGGGACGTTCAGGGCGGTGTCGTTCAGGGAAGGGATCGCCCGGTAGCCCAAGGTCCGGATGAACTGGGCGAGGGAGGCGGCCAGGATCGCCATCTGGGAGTAGTTCCTGTGGGTCTCGCTCATCATGACGGCGGAGGGCGCGGTGCGGAACATCTCGTAGTTCATCCCGACGCCCAGGACGACCACCTGGCCGCAGCCCTCGGGAATCTCGACGGGAGGGTTGTCGTTCTCCTTGTTCCAGGGCGTGTAGTGATGGGAATACACCCAGCGCGGGTCCAATGCGGTGAACCCCACCAGGTCCGCGCCCAGGAAGCGCGCCACCTTCTCCATCGTCCGGCGCGTGCGGGCGGGGTCGGAGGCGTCGAACCGCCCCACCCCCTGGGGGACCGCACGGGTGTACTTGACGTTCAGGGACTCCCAGGCGGTGAAGCCGGAATTCGCCTTGTTGATGCCGGAGCCAAAGGAGGAGACGGCGGTCGCGGCGGCGAGATCGAGGGCCCAGTCCCTCCGGTCGAAGCCGGGGGTCCCCTCCTCCAGGTACCTGCGGATGGAGCGGTCCTCGCGCTCCCCGCAGGATTTCAAGGCGGGGTCCCAGACGGCGCGCATGAGTCCATTGTTCTTCTGGTTGAACCGCTTGTAGCCCGGAAGGACTTGATAGCTCTCCGCCATAAAACCCCTCTTCCCCCAAAAGCGCTCCGGCCTAGGCCTTCGCGCCGTTCCAGAAGGCGCGCGGGTCCTTCTGCCCGCCGTAGCCGAGCCAGCCGTGGAGCCAGACGAGGAGGCGGTTCACCCAGCGCCACTTCAGGCGCACGAGGCGTTCCGCGAGCCAATGGTGAGGGCCCCGGCCGTGGTTGAAGGGGCACACCCTCAGGCAGATGCCGCAGTTGGTGCCCAGGTAGGCCCAGTAGAGGCGGCAGGACTCGTAGTTCCCGTACCACTTGAGGACGCCGGGGTTGTTCGAGATGTTCTTGGGCTCGGTGGTCCGGGGGCCGAAGGCGAGGGAGCGCGCCGGGCAGGCTTGTGCGCACTTCTCGCAGGCCTCGCAGAACTCGATGACGCCGAAGTCGATGTGCTTCTTCTCCGCCTTGAGGGGCAGGTCGGTGAACACCTTGCAGAAGCGCACCCGGGGGCCGAACTCGGGCGTGACGACCGGCCCGAGGCGGGAAGGCTGGCCAAGGCCCGCGTCGATGGCGAGGGGCACGGAGAGGGCGGTGTCGTTCATGCAGGGGATCGCCGTGTAACCCAGCGTGCGGATGAACTCCGCCACCGACCCGGCCAGGGCGGCCAGCCGCGAGTAGTTGCGCTGGGTCTCGGCCATCATGATCGCGGTGGGGGCGGTGGCGAACATGCCGTGGTCCATGGACACCCCCATGACGATCGCCTGGCCGCAGCCCTCGGGGATCTCCACCGGCGGATTCTCGTCCTTGCCGGGATAATAGTGGTGGGAGTACACCCAGCGCATATCGAGGGGGGTGAAGCCCACGAGCTCGGCCCCGTAGAAGCGGGCCACCCTCTCCAGCGCCTTCCGCATCCGGGCCGGATCCCCCCCCTCGAAGCGATCCGCCTCGACGGGGAAAGTGCGGCCCCATTGCTTGGCGAGCGACTCCCAGGAGGTGAGCCCGGCGTTGGGCCGGTTGATGGCGGTGCCGAGCGAGGAAGCCACGGCGGTGGCGCCGTTCGAGAGGGCGAAGTCCAGGTGGTCGAAGCCCGGGTCGGCGTTGTGGACGTGCTCCTTGATCACCCGGCGGTTGCGGGGGTCGTAGCTGCCGAGCTTCGGGTCCCACGCCGAGCGCATGATGGCGTTGTTCTTCTGGTTGAAGCGTTTATAGCCCGGCAGAACTTGATAGTTTTCCGTCATCCGCCGCTCCTCCCGGCACCTGGAAAGCCCGCTCCCATAAAGATAGCCCAAAACCGGATTTTTTGCTCTGATTATTTGTCCTTCGCCGGCGGGCTTTTTCGCTGTGGACGGTCGCGGCCCCTCCCCCTTAGATTGGCCCCCGTAGCTTGGACGGCCGGGGAAGGGCCCTCCCGCATCTGGAAGAGGCTCCGGAATGAATCCGTGGCTCCCCGGGCAATGAGGCAAGAGGAGGAGCATCCTTGGTCCCCTTCGAGATCACGCCCGGGGACCTCAAGCGGATGCTGGACGGCGGGGAGGAGGTCGTGCTCCTCGACGTGCGCGAGCCCGGGGAGCTCGAGCTCGCCCGGATCGAGGGGGCCCTCCACATCCCCATGGGGGACATCCCCGGCCGCGCGGTGGACCTCGACCCCGAGGCCCGCATCGTCGTCTTCTGCCACCTGGGCCAGCGCAGCGCGATGGTGGCCCAGTTCCTCCGCCAGCGGGACTTCGAGCAAGTCTCCAGCCTCGCCGGGGGCGTCGACGCCTGGGCGCGGGAGGTGGACCCGGGGGTGGGGAGGTATTGAAAAGATATCTTCTGGTTCTCGATTTCATGCAAAGATATAAGCATCTTTGCTCGCGGTGTCTTGCGCTGGGACAAGCCCAGAAGCAGGCTTCTCAGGAAACCATGGAAATCAAGAGTTGGATTACGCGAGGACACTTTGGCTGGGCGCGGTTACCTGACTGGCATGCGAGGCGTCTACCTGGTCGCCGCGGAACTGTCACGGCACGGTCTGATTGCGTCACCAACCTCGCGCAGCGCGATCGGGGCAGACATTTTGGCCACCGATCAGAAGTGCTCAAGATCGTTCTCTGTGCAGGTCAAGACCAACGCCAAGACATTTGGATTTTGGCTGCTAAGTGAAAACGCGAAAAAGATAGCATCCCCGACGCACATCTACGTTTTCGTCAACCTCAAGACCAAAAAGGGTGCTGACGAAAACGAGTTCTTCGTTGTGCCGAGTCGTTTCGTCGCTGAGAACACGACCGGATCTGAGTGGCGGGCTATCCACCGCACAGCGGTTCTGCCATACAAGGACAAATGGGATCTGCTCAGTGAGAAAAGGGGGAAGGACAGCGCAATCTAACTGCCGGTTGACGCCGACGCTGTGCCAGGGGGCGGCGCTTCACGGCTAACCGAGAGCCAGCCAAGTTGCGGGAAACCCCAAATCCTCATACGATGGCGGCGGGAGGTCAACGACATGACCGAGGTAGAGCAGCTGGAGAAAAAGGTGCGGGGGCTTTCGCCTCAGGAACTCGCCGAGTTCCGGGCGTGGTTCATCGAGTTCGACTCCCGCGTCTGGGATGCACAGATCGAGGCCGACCTGAAGGCGGGAAGGCTCGACGGGCTCATCGCCGAGGCGCTGGCGGAATACAAGGCCGGCAAGGCCCGGGAGCTTTGAGGCATTTCGCCTCCTCGCGTTTTTGGGCCAGTTACCAGGAGCTTCCGGAAGATGTCCGTGACTTGGCCGACAAGAATTTCTCCCTCCTGAAGGCAGACCCGCGGCACCCTTCTCTGCAACTGAAAAAGATCAGCCTGCTCTGGTCGGTTCGGGTGGGCGCCCACTACCGGGCGCTGGGGATCGATGCCGAAGAAGGCATCTGCTGGATTTGGATCGGCAGTCACGCCGATTATGACAGGATGGTGAATTAACCTGCAATCGCCCTGCCCCAGCGGGACTTCGAGCAAGTCTCCAGCCTCGCCGGGGGCGTCGACGCCTGGGCG
>JBBTDR010000274.1:0-1932 GCA_038042665.1 Nitrospinota bacterium | reverse complement strand
GGACGACTGTGTCCCTTCTATCTGGGACGACAGCAGCGCTTCCTTGCGGACATACATATAGAGAAAAAGCGGCGTACCCGGCAGGATGGACGTGATCCCATCCAAGCGGCCGAGGGCCTGGTTTGCCTCGTCGAGAGCCCGGTAGAGACGAGCCAGCTGGATGGGCGGGTCCGGCGGGAGGGGAGGTGGCACGAAAGCCCTGACCTGCTCCCCGCCGATAGCCGTTACGATGTGGCGGCCCATGCGCGGATGTTCCGAAGGAAAAGGCATATAGCAAACGATCCTTCTCTTGGGCGTCACGTAAAGAAAGGATAGCTCATTTTCCTTTCCTTGTCTTGGGTGCAATGAAAGGATCGCTTTTTGAACCAAATCCTGCCCATTGCTGGCTAATGTTAACCGCCAGCATGTTTTACGGTCGCCCGGAGACCGTAATTATATAATTTACATTTTCACTTCCCCACACAAAACGTCTCGAAGATCTTGTCCAGCAGTGCTTCGCCGTAATTTCGGCCCAAGAGCTCCGAGAGGGCGGCCTGGGCCTCGTTGAGGTGGACGGCCACGAGCTCCGGGGAGAGCCCCGCCCGGGCGGCCTCCTTGGCCCGGCCCACGGCGGAGCGGCCCCGGGCCACGAGGTCCCGGTGGCGCTCCCGGGTGAGGAGGGCCTGGCCCGATCCGGCCTCCCCCGCCTCCCCGGCCAGGGCCGAGGCGATGGCCGCGCGCAGCCCCTCGAGCCCCTCCCCCTTGAGGGCGGAGAGGGGGAGCGCCCCCCCGGGCGGCTGGGCGTAAGGGAGGTCCATCTTGTTGGCGATGAGGAGGGCCGGGCACTCCAGCCTCCCCCGCTCGGCCAGGGCCCAAGCGGCCTCCCCGGGCCCCGCGGCGGCGTCCAGCACGAGGAGGCAGAGGTCCGCCCCCGCCGCCGCCCGCCGGGCGCGCGCGGCGCCCTCGCGCTCGATCGCGTCCCCCGCCTCCCGCAGCCCGGCGGTGTCGATGAGGCGCACCGGGATGCCCCCGATGTCGCACACCTCCTCCACCGTGTCCCGGGTGGTGCCGGGGATGGGGCTCACAATGGCCCGGTCGGCCCCGAGCAACCGGTTGATCAGGGTGGACTTGCCCGCGTTCGGCCGCCCCAGGATGGCCACCCGGGCCCCCTCCCGCAGGGCCCGTCCCTCGCGGTAGCTCCCCTCCAGCCCGCGGAGGTCCCCCTCGATCCCCACGAACAGCCCGGCCAGCTCGTCCTGCCCCATGGGCCCGCCGGCGGGGGAGGGCCCCGCCCCCGGCTCGAACTCCTCGGGGAAATCGATGGAGGCCTCGAGGTGGGCCCCGGCCTCGACGATCCGCTCCCAGATCGATTCGAGCGCGCGCGAGAGCTCTCCCTCGAAATGATGGAGCGCCGCCCGGGCCGCCCGGCGCGTCTCGGCGCAGATGAGGTCCGCCACCGCCTCGGACTGCACCAGATCCATCTTCCCCGCGAGGAAGGCCCGCTTGGTGAACTCTCCCGGCCCGGCCGGGCGGGCCCCCGCCGCCCGGGCCGCTTCGAGGAGCGCCCCGAGGATGGCGGGGCCCCCGTGGCAGTAGAGCTCGGCCATGTCCTCCCCGGTGAAGGAGCCGGGGCCCGGCAGGAAGACCGCCATCCCCTCGTCGAAGGCGCTGCCTTCAGCGTCCACGAAGCGGCCCAGGACGAGCCTGCGGGCGGGCGGTTCTTTTTTTCTTTGCCGGGGACGGAACACCCGGGCGAGGACCTCCCGCGCCCGGGGCCCGCTCAGGCGCACCACGGCGATGGCCCCCCGCCCCGGGCCCGAGGAGAGGGCGCAGATGGTGTCCCGCCCCCCCCGCTCCGTGCGGGGGCCTCCGCTAGAACCTTGTGCTACCATGCCTCGCCCTTGGCTCCCTCGACTGGAACCTCTCGGATGCCCGAACACCGCCCCGCCCCCC
>JBBTDR010000273.1:0-8799 GCA_038042665.1 Nitrospinota bacterium | reverse complement strand
GACCGGGCCTTCCTGTTCGCCCAGAGGGTTCATCAGGTTCTCCACGGCCCCTCTCCCGCCCAGCCCCAAGAGGAGCGAGGGCATTGAGCCCGGCGACGATGGCAGAGCGAAGGACCCACCCATTCCTGGAGTTGGCCCGAGCGGTCCCCGGCGCCTCCGCGCGCGGCGGGCGGGGCGTGGAGGTGAGCGGGGTGGCCTGCGACTCCCGGCGGGCCGCCCCGGGAGACCTCTTCGTCGCCGTGCGCGGCTTCCAGGCGGATGGCCACCTCTTCGCCGCCCAGGCGGTGCAGGCCGGCGCGGCGGCGGTGGCGCTCGAACGTGAAGTGGAGGGGCTCCCCGCCGGGCTCCCGCGCCTGATGGTGCGCTCGGGCCGGGAAGCGCTGGCCTTCCTGGCGGACGCCTTCTACGGCCACCCGACGGGCGCGCTCTCCCTGGTGGGGGTGACAGGCACGAACGGGAAGACCACCACCGCCTTCCTGATTGAGTCCATCCTCCGGGCGTCGGGGCGGCGCACCGGGCTCCTGGGCACCATCCACTACCGAATCGGCGGCCGCGTCATCGAGCAGCCCCGGACCACCCCCGAGGCGCCGGACTTGCAGGCCTTCCTGAGCGAGATCCTGGAGTCGGGCGGCACCCACGCGGTGATGGAGGTCTCGAGCCACGGGATCGCGCTCGACCGGGTGAAGGGCTGCGAGTTCGCGGCGGCGGTCTTCACCAACCTGACCCAGGACCACCTCGACTTCCACGGGGACATGGAGAGCTACTTCGGCGTCAAGCGGGTGTTCTTCACCGGGTGCCCGCCGGGCGCCTCCATCGTCAACGTGGACGACCCCTATGGGCGGCGGATGGCCCAGGAGGCCGGGGGCGCCCTCTGGCGCTATGGGATGGAGCCGGGGGCCGACGCGGAGGTGCGGGCGCGGAACCTCTCGCTCTCGGCCGGGGGGATGCGCTTCGACCTCATCCACCCCGCCGGGGCCTCGCGGGTGGAGACCGCCCTCATCGGGCGCCACAACGTGAGCAACATCCTCGCCGCCTCGGCGGCCTGCTTCGCCCTGGGCCTCTCGGCGGAGGAGGTGGTGAGGGGCGTGTGCGCGCTCGCCGCCGTCCCGGGCCGCCTCGAGCGGGTGAGCCTCGGCCAGCCCTTCCTCGTGGTGGTGGACTACGCCCACACCGAGGACGCCCTGCGCCGGGTGCTGGAGTTCGCCCGGCCCATCACCCCGGGCAGGCTCCTCACCCTGATGGGGTGCGGCGGGGACCGCGACCGCCGCAAGCGTCCCCTCATGGCGGCGGCGGCGGTGCGGGCGAGCGACTGGGTGGTGATGACCTCCGACAACCCGCGCACCGAGGACCCCGCGGCCATCCTGCGCGAGGTCGAGGCCGGGGTGGGCCGGGTGCCCGGCGGCCGCGGGCGGGCCCGCTCCATCGTGGACCGGCGCGAGGCCATCCGCGCCATCATCGCCGAGGCCAAGCCCGGGGACACGGTGGTCATCGCCGGGAAGGGGCACGAGACCTATCAGATCGTGGGGCGGGAGCGCTTCCCGTTCGACGACCGCGAGGAGGCGCGGGCGGCGCTCCGCCTCCTGGGGTACGGCAAGTGAGCGAGGTGAACACGGTGGCCGTCTTCACCGCCAGGCAGATCGCGCGCGCCGTGGGGGGACGCCTGCTGCGCGGGGGCGAGGAGATGGAGGCGTCGGGGGTGAGCACCGACAGCCGCACCCTCGCGCCGGGGGAGCTCTTCATCCCCCTCATCGGGCCGAACTTCGACGGCCACGGCTTCATCGGGAAAGCCGAGGCGTCGGGGGCGGCGGGCGCCCTCGTCGAGCGGGGCCGCGCCTTCGCCGGCGGCGAGGGGTTCTTCCTGGTCGAGGTGGAGGACACCCTCCGGGCCCTTGGCGATCTCGCCCGATTCCACCGCGGGCGGCACGAGGTGACCGTGGCCGCCGTCACGGGAAGCAACGGCAAGACCACGGCCAAGGAGATGATCGCCTCCATCTTCGCCCAGGGGGCTGAGACCCTGAAGAGCGAGGGGAACCTGAACAACCTGGTCGGGCTTCCCCTCCAGGTCCTCCGCCTGACCCCCGAGCACGCCCGGGCGGTCTTCGAGATGGGGATGAACCAGCCGGGCGAGATCCGGCGCCTGGCCGGGATCGCCCTCCCCGGCATCGGCGTCATCACCAACGTCGGCCCCGCCCACCTGGAGGGCCTGGGCTCCGTCGAGGCCGTGCGCGAGGCGAAGGGCGAGCTCTTGGAGGCGATGGGCGCGCGGGGGCGGGCGGTGCTCAGCGCGGAGGACCCGCACAGCCGCTTGCTCGCCCGGCGCTTCCGGGAGGCGGGGGGCGAGGTGCTGAGCTTCGGGTTCTCGAGGGAGTGCGGCGTGCAGGGGGATGAGGTCGTGGTCTCCCCGCGAGGGACGAGCTTCCGGCTCCGGCTGAACGGAGCGGAGGCCCGGGTGCGCCTCCCGGCCCTGGGCCGCCCCAACGTGCTGAACGCCCTCGCGGCGGCGGGAGCCGCCTCGCTCGCGGGTTGCACGATGGAGGAAATCGCCGCCGGGCTGGAGGGGGCCTCCATCCCGAAGATGCGCCTGGAGGTCCGCCCCCTGGCGCGGAGGGAGGGGTGTTTTCTGATCGACGACGCCTACAACGCGAACCCGGCCTCGGTCCTCCAAGCGCTGGAGGTAGCCTCCCAGCTCCGCGGCGGGGGCCGCCTCTTCGCTCTCCTCGGGGACATGAAGGAGCTGGGCCGCTGCGCCGAGGAGGCCCACCGCGAGGTGGGCCGGGCGGCGGCCCGGGCGGCGGATTTCGTGGCGGGCGTGGGGCCGATGATGGGCCGCGCCGTAGAAGAGGCCCGCCGGGCCGGCTTGGCGGCGGAGCACTTCGAGAGCCCCATGGCGGCGGCCGAGTGGGCCAGGGGCCAATTGCGCGGGGGAGACTGGGTGCTGGTCAAGGGCTCCCGCTCGATGCGGATGGAGCGGGCGATCGAGGTCCTGGAGGGCTGATGCTTTACTCCCTGCTGCTGGCGCTCAGCGACAAGGTCTCGGCTTTCCACGTCTTCCGGTTCATCACCTTCCGGACGGCGGTGGCCGCCTTCACCGCGCTGGCCTTGTGCCTGCTGCTGGGGCCGCACCTGATCCGCGCCCTGAGGAAATTCCAGATCGGGGAGGAGATCCGCGAGGATGGGCCGAGGAGCCACTTCTCGAAGAAGGGCACGCCGACCATGGGCGGGCTCCTGATCCTCTTCTCGATCGCCGTGCCCATCCTGCTGTGGACCGACCTGAGCCTCCGCCTCGTCTGGCTCGTCCTGTTCGTGATGGGGGCCTTCGCGGCCCTGGGTTTCGCGGACGACTACCGGAAGGTCATCCTGAAGGACAAGAAGGGGGTGCCGCCCTCGCGGAAGTTCCTCATCCAGGGGCTCGTCGGGCTGGCGGTGGGCGCCCTGCTCTACAGCGGGTGGGTGGTCCCCCAGTTCAAGCCGGTGGTGATGTTCCCCTTCTTCAAGAACCTCCAGCCGGACATCGGGGCCTGGTTCGTCCTCTACGCGGCGGTGGTGATCGTGGCCACGAGCAACGCGGTCAACCTGACGGACGGCCTCGACGGACTGGCCATCGGCCCCCTGATGATCGCCTCGGGCGCCTACCTGGTGTTCAGCTACGTGGCCGGCCACGCGGTGATATCGAAGTACCTGTTGATCCTCCCCGTGCGGGGAGGCGGGGAACTGGCCGTGGTGTGCGGCGCCATGGTGGGCGCCGGGCTCGGCTTCCTGTGGTTCAACGCCTACCCCGCCCAAGTGTTCATGGGGGACGTCGGCGCGCTGCCGCTGGGCGCCGTCCTCGCCACGATCGCCCTCTCCATCAAGCAGGAGATCCTGCTTTTCCTGGTGGGCGGGCTGTTCGTGATCGAGGCGCTCTCGGTCATCCTCCAGGTCCTCTCCTTCAAGACGACGGGCCAGCGCGTCTTCCGCATGGCCCCGCTGCACCATCACTTCGAGGAGAAGGGCTGGGTGGAGCCCAAGGTGACGGTGAGGTTCTGGATCGTGGCGGTGCTCCTCGCCCTCCTGAGCCTGAGCACGCTGAAGTTGAGATGAGGAGCCTCGTGGTGGAGAGCGGGATGGCGGAGTGGGCGGAGGGTCTGCGTTCGCGCCGGGCGGTGGTGATGGGCATGGCGCGCACCGGCCGGGCCGCCGCCGCCGCCCTCGCCCGCCGCGGAGCGGAGGTGGTGGCCACGGACGTGAAGGAGATTCCCGGCCTGCGCGGGGAGCTCCCCCGCGAGGTGGCGCTCGAGCTCGGCGGCCACCGGGAGGAGACCTTCCGCCGCTGCGGGCTCCTCGTGGTGAGCCCGGGGGTCCCGGCCACCGACCGCTACATCCGGCTCGCGCTGGCCTCGGGGGCCGAGGTGATCAGCGAGATCGAGCTGGCCTGGCGGCTCTGCCCGGTCCCCATCGCGGCGGTGACGGGCACGAACGGAAAGACCACCGCCGCCACCATGCTCGGGGCCATCCTGGAGGAAGCCGGCTTCCGGGCCCCGGTGGGCGGGAACATCGGCCGGCCCCTCGTGGACGTGGTCGAGCGGGAGGGCCAGGAGGCGGACTTCGTGGTGAGCGAGGTGAGCAGCTTCCAGCTCGAGTGGGCGCCCACCATCCGCCCCAGGGTGGGGGTGATCACCAACGTCACCCCGGACCACCTCGACCGCCATCCCGACATCCACGATTACGCCGCGGTGAAGGCCCGGCTCCTCGCGAACCAGGGGCCCGGGGACGCCAAGGTGCTGAACGCGGACGACCCTCTCACCGCGCGCTATCTGCCGGGGGGGCGGCAGGCGGCGCTGGCCTTCAGCCGGCGGGCGGCGCCAGCGGCGGGGGCCTGGGCGGAGGGGGGATGGATCTTCCTCGCCCTCGGCGGCGGCCGCCAGCGCGTGTGCGCGGTGGAGGAGTTGGCCGTGCCCGGGGTGCACAACCTGGAGAACTTTCTCGCGGCGTGCGCGGCGGCGGGCTTCCTGGGGGCCGGGGCGGACGCCATGGCGCGGCTGGCCCGCCGCTTCAAGGGGCTGCCGCACCGGATGGAGCCCGTGGCGGAGGTCGGCGGGGTGCGCTGGGTGAACGACTCCAAGGGCACCAACGTCGGGGCGACGGTCATGAGCCTGGAGAGCGTGGACGGCCCGGTGCTCCTCATCGCGGGGGGGGCCGACAAGGGGAGCGACCTCTCCCCGCTGCGGGAGCCCCTGCGCAAGCGGGTGCGCGCCCTGCTCCTCATCGGAGAGGCGGCGGATCGCTTCGAGCAGGGCCTGCGGGGCGCGGCGCCCATCGAGCGGGCCGGGACCCTTCAGGAGGCCGTCCGGCGCTGCGCCGAGGCCGCCCGGCCGGGGGACACCGTGCTCCTCTCCCCCGCCTGCGCGAGCTTCGATCAGTTTCGCGACTACGCCCACCGGGGCGACGTGTTCCGCGGGCTGGTTCGCGCGCTCGAGAAGGAGGCCGCCCGGTGAGCCGCGCGCGCATCGACCCGGTCATCTTCTTCAGCGCCCTGGGGCTCAACGTGTTCGGGGTGGTGATGGTGTTCAGCGCGAGCCAGATCCTGGCCCTCGACCGCTACGGGGACGCCTTCCACTTCGTGAAGCGCCACGTCATGTGGGCGGCGGTGGGCTTCGCGCTCATGCTCCTGCTGGCGCGGATGGACGTGCGGACATTGCGGAGGTTCGCCTTCCCGCTCCTCGTCCTCTCCTGGGTGATCCTGGCCCTCGTCTTCGTGCCCGGGTTCGGGCGCGCGGCGGGCGGCGCCAGGCGGTGGATGGCGCTGGGGCCGCTCTCCTTCCAGCCCGCCGAGGCCGCGAAGTTCGGGCTGCTCGTCTTCATCGCCCACTTCCTGGCCGTGAAGGGGGAACGGCTGCGCGACCTGAGGTACGGCTTCCTCCCCCCGGTGCTGATCACGGGGGTGGCGGTGCTCCTCATCCTCGGCCAGCCGGACCTGGGGACGGCCATGCTCGTCGCCCTGGTGGTGGGGATGCTGCTCTTCCTCGCCGGGGCGCGCTGGCACCACCTGCTGGGCTGCGCCCTGGTGGTGGCGCCGGTTTTCTACTGGCTGGTTTTCTCGGTGCCCTGGCGGCGGCGGCGCATCCTGGCCTTCCTGGACCCCTTCGGGGCGGTGCGCGAGGCGGGCTACCAGCTCGTCCAGTCCCTCCTCGCCCTGGGGAGGGGAGGGGTGACCGGCCTCGGTCTGGGGGAGGGGAAGCAGAAGCTCCTCTATCTGCCCGAGCCGCACACCGACTTCATCTTCGCCGTGATCGGCGAAGAGCTGGGCCTCATCGGCACCCTGGCCGTGGCGGCGGTCTTCGCGGTGATCCTCTGGCGCGGGCTGTGCATCGCGGCCCGCTGCGAGGACGGCTTCCGCTTCCTCCTCGCCGCGGGCATCACCCTCATGGTCTCGGTCCAGGGCCTGCTGAACATGGCCGTCGCGTCGGGGCTCGTGCCCACCAAGGGGGTGCCGCTCCCCCTGATCAGCCTGGGAGGGACCTCGCTCGTGTTCACCCTCGCGGGGCTGGGGCTCTTGCTCGCCGTGGAGGCGGGGACGCGCCCCGCCGCCGCCCCGGCCCGGGGCGCCCCCCTGGACGCGGCCGCCGCCTGGCCCGCCGCGGGAGGGACGGACTGATGCGCCTCCTCATCGCGGGCGGAGGGACGGGGGGCCACCTCTATCCGGCCATCGCCGTGGCCCGCGCCTGGATGCGCGGGGGGCCGGAGCGGCGCGTCCTGTTCGTGGGGACCGCCCGGGGCATCGAGGCCCGGGTGCTGCCCCGGGAGGGCCTGCCGCTGGAGACCATCTCGGCGGCGGGGATCATCGGCCATTCGATCGCGCGGAAAGGGTGGGCCGCCGCCCTCATGGTGCGGGGGATCGCGGAGTCCATCGGGGTCATCGGGCGCTTCCAGCCCCACGTGGTGCTCGGGGTCGGCGGGTACGCGAGCGCCCCCGCCGTCACCGCGGCCTGGCTGCGGCGCCGCCCGATCGTGCTCATGGAGCAGAACGTCGTGCCGGGGATGGCCAACCGCCTGCTGGCGCGCTTCGCCTTCAAGGTGGCCATCGCCCTTCCGGGGGCCGCCGCGCACTTCCCGCCCGGGAAGATCGTGGACACGGGCCTGCCCCTGCGCGGGGAATTCACGGGCGGGCCGCCGCGCGAGGCCTCCTTCTGGGAGGGGCCCCTGCGGGTGCTCGTCTTCGGCGGGAGCCAGGGCGCCCACGCCCTCAACGAGGCGCTGGCCGAGGCCCTTCCCCTCCTGGGGGAGGACGTCCGGCGGATGCGCTTCGTCCACCAGACGGGAGAAGCCGACCTGGAGCGGGTGCGGGCGGCTTACGCCGGCGCGGGGGTGGAGGCCGAGGCGGCGGCGTTCTTCTACGACATGGCGGACCGCTTGCGGTGGGCCCACATGGCGGTCGCCCGATCGGGCGCCTCGACGGTGGCGGAGCTCGCCTCCCTGGGCGTGCCCGCGGTGCTCGTCCCCTTGCCCCGCGCGGCGCACGGTCACCAGGAGGCCAACGCGCGGTTCCTCGCGGAGGGAGGGGCGGCCCGGATGATCCTCCAGCGGGAGCTGAGCGGGGCCCGGCTGGCCGCCCTGCTCCGGGAGCTGGAGGCCGATCGGGATCGGCTGGCCGAGATGTCCCGCCGCTCCCGGGCGCTGGCCCGGCAGGAGGCGTCGGAGGCGGTGGTTTCCCTGTGCATGGAGGCGGCGCGGGCCGCTTGAGGCCCGCCGGGAGGAGAAAGGCATGATCGCGCGCGCCCAGACCTCGCATCCCATGCTCCGGCACTCCCGGCGCGTCCACTTCGTGGGCATCGGGGGGACGGGGATGTGCGGGATCGCGGAGGTGCTGCTCAACCTGGGCTACGCGTTGAGCGGCTCGGACCTCTCCCAGGGCGAGGCCATCTTCCGCCTCCGCCGCCTGGGAGCCAAGGTGGTGATGGGCCACCGCGCGGAGAACGTGGAGGAGGTGGACGTGGTGGTCCACAGCTCGGCGGTCTCCCAGGAGAACATCGAGGTGGCCGAGGCGCGGCGCCGGAAAATCCCCGTCATCCGCCGGGCCGAGATGCTGGCCGAGCTGATGCGGATGAAATACAGCATCGCCGTCGCGGGCGCCCACGGGAAGACCACGACCACCTCGCTCATCGCCTCCATCCTCGCCGCCGCCGGGCTGGACCCCACCATCGTGGTCGGCGGGCGGATCAACGCCATCGGCGCGAACGCCCGCCTGGGCGAAGGGGAGTACCTCGTCGCCGAGGCGGACGAGAGCGACGGCACCTTCCTGCGCCTGATGCCCACCATCGCGGTGGTCACCAACATCGACGAGGAGCACCTGGACTTCTACCGCGACTTCCAGGCCATCAAGCGGGCCTTCCTGGAGTTCCTGAACAAGATCCCCTTCTACGGCTTCTCGGTGGTGTGCCTCGACCACCCGGCGGTGCAGGAGATCATCCCCGGCATCGAGAAGCGCTTCTTCACCTACGGCTTCGGCTCCCAGGCCGACTACGTGGGCGAGGACTTCCGCTACGAGGCCGGGGAGGCGGCCTTCTCGGTCCGCCGCCGGAGCGGGCGGCTGGGGGAGATCCGGCTCCGCATCCCGGGCCGCCACAACGCCTACAACGCCCTGGCCGCCGTGGCGGTGGCCTCGGAGCTCGACGTCTCCTTCGAGGCCGTCCAGGCCGGGCTGCACGGCTTCGAGGGCATCGGCCGGCGCCTGGAGCGGATCGGCGAGGCGGCGGGCGTGGCCGTCATGGACGACTACGGCCATCACCCGGAGGAGATCCGGGCCACCCTGCGGGCGATCCG
>JBBTDR010000272.1:0-1526 GCA_038042665.1 Nitrospinota bacterium | reverse complement strand
GCCAGTCTCTCAGCTGGTCCAGGTATTTCCGGCCCCACTCGACCATCTCCCGCATGCCCTCCTCGAGGCCGATCTCCGGCTCCCAGCCGACGTCGCGCTTGATCGCGCTGGAGTCGAGCCAGTAGCGGGCGTCCTGGCCCAGGCGATCCCCCGTCACCTCGCACAGCTGCTCGAAGGGGATGCCCAGCGCCCCCGCCACGGTCTCCACCAGCGCGCGGATGGAGATCGGCCTGAGGGGCCCAGCGTTGTAGACGGTGCCCAGCGGCCCCCGCTGCGCCACCAGGTGGATCGCGCGGGCCAGGTCGCGGGCGTGAATGTAGGACTTCTCGGCCCGGCCGCCGCCGTGCAGCGGCAGCCTCCGGCCGGCCAGCCCGCAGACCACCGCCTTGGGAATCACCCGGTGCAGCAGCTGCCCCGGGCAGTAGGCGTTGGAGGGGCGGATGATGTTCATGGGGAACTTCAGGACCTTGTGGACGGAGATCAGGTACAGGGCGAAGGCCGCCTTGGAGGCGGCGTAGGGGCTGGACGGCTGGATGGGCGTGTCCTCTTTGGCGGGGAAGTCCACCGAGCCGTAGAGCTCCGAGGTGCCGATCTGGAGAAAGCGCTCGAGATAATCGCGCGCCATCAGCGCCTCGGCCAGCCGCGCCAGCGCCATGGAGTTGGTCTCGAAGAAGCGCCAGGAATGTCTCCAGGACACCGCGCCCTCCCCCTGCGCCGCGTAGTTGACGATGACCTGCGGCTTTTCCCGGTCGAGCAGCTCCAGCAGGAGGTCGAGCTCGTGGGTCACGTGGTAGGCGTGGTAGGAGTAGCGCCGGTCACCCTTGCCGACGTTCAGCGAGAACGGCTCGGGCTTCGGCGCACTGCGGCCGACGGCGACCACCCGCTCGGTGTCAGCCTGCTCGAGCAAGTACTTCGAGGTCTGAATGCCGAAGCATCCACCGCCGCCCAGCACCGCGTACCTCTTCGCCATGGCCTTTCCTCTCACCTGAGATGTTGATTATCGGAGCACGCGAAATCGTTCCATTCCGGGTCCGCCTCGAGGACGGTCCAGTAGTAGTCGCCCGTGTACCCGGCCTCGGCGAACAGCGCGCGCCACTCCTCCGGCCTGAGAAAGGTCACGGCCGTCAGCACCCAGCCGAGAAAGATCTCGCGCTCCGCCTCGGTCCGGTAGGCGTCCACCTGCACATAGCCCCGCCCCGGGGCGAGCCGCTCGATCTCCCGGAGCGCGGCGAGGCAGCGCCCCCGCTCCAGGTTGTGGATGACGTTGATGCAGAGCACCACCTGGAAGGCGCCGGCCTGGAACGGCAGCCGGTCGGCCGTCCCGCACACCAGCCGCCCCGCCGCCTCGGGCTCGGAGTGGTGGAGCGCGTACTCGGACACGTCGAGCCCGTACACCTCGAGCCCCGGGCAGACGGCCATGAGATCCTTGACCAGGAACCCCTTGGCGCAGCCGACGTCGAGCACCCGGTCGCCCGGCTTGAGCCCGAAGTGCGCGACGATGTCCCGGGCGATCGGCACCCAGCGGC
>JBBTDR010000271.1:0-4972 GCA_038042665.1 Nitrospinota bacterium | reverse complement strand
CCCCCTCGGAGGGGCGGTAGATGAGCTCGCGGATGACCATCCCAGGCCGCAGGCCGTCGTGGAAGGCCCGGCTGCCGGCCTCCACCTCGCGGACCAGGATCCCCTCGCGGGACTCCAGCTGATTCTGCTTCATCAGCTCGGGCGTCAGGTTCTCGAGCTTCATCCCGTAGGCGCCGTTCTCGCGCTTCGGCGGGGCGGAGGCCGCCGGCCTGGGCCGCGCCTCGCCCGGGAGCACGGCGAGGGTGATGGTCAGGCTCCGGCGCTCCCCGTTGCGCACCACGTCCACCCGCACCGCCTTGCCGGGGGGGGTCCAGCCCACGAGGCGCTGGAGGTGGGCGGTGTCGTGGATGTCCTTGCCGTCGAGCCCCACGATGACGTCGCCCACCTCGACCCCCGCCCGCCGGGCGGGCCCGTCGGGCAGGAGGGAGCCCACGAGCGCCCCCGTGGCCCCCGGAAGGCCGAGGATGTGCACCATGTCGTCCCCGACGGGCTGGATGGTCACCCCGAGGTAGCCCCGGAGGAACTGGCCCGAGTTCCGCAGGTGCGCCATCACCTCCTTGGCCATGTTGACCGGGATGGCGAACCCGAGCCCGCTGCCCGGCGAGGGGATGGCCGTGTTGATGCCGATGACCTCCCCGTCGATGTTCACGAGGGGCCCCCCGCTGTTCCCGCGGTTGATGGCGGCGTCGGTCTGAATGAAGTACTCGTAGCGGGCCACCCCCACGCCCGAGCGCCCGATGCCGCTCACCACGCCCACCGTGAAAGTGCGGGTGATGCCGAAGGGGTCCCCCACGGCGATGGACCATTGGCCCACCTTCACGGCGTCGCTGTTGCCCAGGGTGGCGACCGGCAGGGGCCGGGCCGCGCCGATCTTGATGAGGGCGAGGTCGGTGTAGGGGTCGGTCCCCACCACCGCCGCCCGGTGGGGGGTGTTGTCCGAGAGGCGGACGATGAGGGCCTCGGCGTCCGACACCACGTGGTTGTTGGTCAGGATGTAGCCCTCGGCGGAGACGATGACGCCCGAGCCCGTGGCGAAGCGGGGGAACTCCGGATGGGGCGGTGTCTCCTCCTCGCCCTCCCGCCGGCCCTGGCCGGGGGCCTCCCGGAGCCGCTCGGCGCGGATGCTCACCACGGCGGGCTTCACCCGCTCGGCCACCGAGGCGAAGACCTCCTCGATGCGCCGCAGCAGCGAGGTGTCCACCGCGGGGCCGGGGGCAGCCGCCGTCAAGAAAGGAAAGAAAGCGATGATCAGCAGCAGTTTGCGAGGCGACATGCGACCCTCTCACTGGTAGGCGTTCGTCCTGGGCTCAAGCACCGGGGGCCATTATACCCCGCCCCCCCGCCCGGGAGAAAAGAAAACGCTCCCCGCGCCGGCCGGGCCAGCGCGGGGAGCCGGGGCGGAGGAGCGGGAGGGGCGCCGCCTAGAACGCGGCCGCGGGCGGGGCGATGATGCGGGACAGCATGCCGGGCTCGTGCATGTCCTCGAGCACCAGGGCGTAGAACCACATGCCCGTCTTCCAAAAGGCGAGGTGGAAGCCCTCTTTCCTCGTCTCGAAGATCTCCAGCCCCTGGACCTTGAGGCTGGGGACCATGGGGAGCTTGTAGGGCATCCCCTGGGTCTCGCCGATGAAGAGGCCCGCGTTCCTCCCCCCCACCATGAAGCGGAGGTAGGCCCCCTTCTGGCCGCCGAAGGGGCACAGGCGCACCCCCATGAGGTCCCCCCTCACGAGGCTCATGGGGCCCACATTCTGCTGAAAGCGCTCGCTCAGCCAGTGGACCACGTTCTGGATGTCGCCCGACTGGAGGTCGAGAGGGTTCTGCCGCTCCACCCGGTAGATCATCAGGGTGTCGGCGATGAGCTGGGAGGGGAGCATCATGGCCCTTTGGTAGGCCGCCCAGCCCCCGATCATGAGGGCGAGGGCGGCGGCGGCGGAGACCAGGGCGGGCACCCAGCGGGTCTGGCGGCGGCGCTCCGCCCGGAGGGCCTTTTGGACCCGCTTGCGGAGAAGCCCGGGGGCGCGGAGGTCCCCGCCCAGATGGCGGCGGAGCGCCGCCTTGAGGGCGGCCAGGCGCTCGTACTCGGCCCGGCACTCCGGATGCTGGGCGATGCCGGCCTCGACCTCGAGGGCGTCCTTCACTCCCAGCTCATCGTCCAGGTAGGGGCCGATCAAGCGGAGGACCTCGGCCTGGGTCATCCTCGAATCACCGTTCATGCCTCAGCCTCTCGCATGCAAGTCACCCTGTCCCGTCAACAACCCAACCCCTTGATTCATTCCGGCTTCAGCCGGAGGTCCGGAATATTTTCATCCCCCGTCCGCGTATTTCTTCAGCATGGCCTGGAGCAAGCGCCGGGCCCGGAACAGGCGGGACATCACCGTGCCCAAGGGGCACTCTTCGATCTCGGCGATTTCCTTGTAGGAAAAACCCTCGATGTCCGAGAGAATCACCACCCGCTGGAAGATGTCCGGCAGGGAGGCGAGGGCCCTTTGGAGATCCTCCCCCAGCAGGCGGTTGATGACCTCGGCCTCCGGCCCCCCCGCGCCCGGCCCCAGGAGGGGATTCTCCCCCTCCAGACGGTTGAATTCCGGGCCGCTCAGGTCCACGGGCTCCGGCGTCCGGGCGCTCCTCCGGTACTGGTTGATGAAGAGGTTCTTCAGGATTTTGAAGAGCCAGGCCTTGAGGTTTGTGCCGCTCTGGAACTGCGCATAGAAACGCAGCGCCCGGACGTAGGTCTCCTGGACCAAGTCCTGGGCGTCCTCCGGACTGCCCGTCAGCCGGAGCGCCCCCCGGTGCAGGGCGTCCAAGTGCTCTAACGATAATTCTTCAAACTCTTTTCTATTCATTGTCAGAGCTTTAATCTAATTAACTTCAAGTATAACTTCAAGTTCAATCGGAGCCCCCAGCGGAAGCTCCGCCACTCCGACCGCGAGGCGGGCGTGCTTGCCCCCCTCCCCGAAAACCTCCACGGCGAACTCCGAGGCTCCGTTCATGACCCCCGCCTGGTCGGTGAAGTCCGGGGCCGAGGCCACGTAGCCCGTCATCCGGACCACCCGCTTCACCCGGTCCAGGCTCTCCAGGGCGGTCTTGGCCTGGGCCAGGGCGTTGAGAAAACAGGTCCGGGCGCAGGCCTTGCCCTCCTCCAAGCTCACCTCGGCCCCCAGCTTCCCCCGGTGGAGGAGCTTCCCCTCCCGCACCGGGAGCTGGCCCGAGATGAACAAGAGCCCCCGCGCCTCCACGAAGGGCACATAGGCCCCCACCGGGGCGGGAGCGGCCGGGAGCGCCACCCCCAGCTGCCTCAGCCGATCCTCAACCGGCATGCCGGACGTCCCCCTTCTCCGCCGCCAGGGCGGCCTGGGCCCGCGCGTAATCCTCCGGGGTGTTGAGGTTGCGGAAGGAGAGGCCCTCGGGATCCCAGGCCCGCCACTCCGCCTCCTCCACCCGCACGGTCCGCACCTCCTCGTGAAATCCGATCATCTTGAGGCGGCATTCCCCGATCCGCCTCCGGATGGGGGCCTCGCAGCCCTGGCCGTACACCGCGCACAGGGACTCCGGGTAGCCGCCTAGGATCGGGATCACCACATCCGCCCCATCCGCCCGGGAGGCCAGCCCCCGCAGGAGGGCGGGCTGGAGGAAGGGCATGTCGCACCCGCAGACGAACACGTGCGGGGCGCGGGCGTGGCTCACGGCGGCGTGGAGCCCGCCCAGGGAGTCGTTCCCGGGCAGGAGGTCCTCCACCGCCTCGAAGCCCAGCTCCGCGAAGGGGGCCGCCGGGACCGCCACGACGAGCACCCGGCTGAACACCCCCTCGAGCAGGCGCGCCATCCGGCGGATGAGGGGCTCCCCACCCAAGGGGAGGAGGTGCTTCTCGCGCCCCATCCGGCGGCTCATCCCCCCCGCCAAGATGGCCGCCGGAAAGGCGAAACGCCCCCCCGGGGCGCTCTCCTTCCCTCGCTCCGCCGTCATCCCGTCAGCGGGCCGGGACCAGGGTCCCCGCCCCCGCCGGCTGGCCGGGCGCCTCCGCCAGGGCGGAGTCCTCCTCCAGCAGGAGAGCCTGCACCCGGGCGCCGGCCCTGAGCTCGGTCTCGAACTCGGGGAACACCACCAGGGCATTGGCCCGGACCATGGAGTGGAGGATGTTCGACCCCTGGGCCTCGACCGCCTGCACCGTCCACTCCTCCTCCCGCCGGGCGGCCACCGCGCGGACGTAGTGCCGCCGCTCGGGGGACTTGCGCAGGGGATGGAGGAGCCGCGCCACCACCCGGGGGCGGAAGAGGCTCTTCCACCCCTGCATCTTGAGGAGAGCGGGGCGGACGAAGAGCTCGAAGCTCACCATGGTGGAGACCGGGTTCCCCGGCAGGCCGAAGACGGGCTTCCCCTGGAGGGTGCCGAAGGCCATGGGCTTGCCCGGCTTCATGCGCACCCGCCAGAAGTGCATCTCGCCCCCGAGGCCCCCGAGGGCGCCCTTCACCAGGTCGAAGTCCCCCACCGACACCCCGCCGCTCGCGAGGACGAGGTCGGCGCTCAGGCCGTCGCGGAGGTGGCGCTGGAGGTCCTCGGCGTTGTCCCGCGCGATGCCGAGGAGGATGGGTTCCCCGCCAGCCTCCAGCGCCTGGGCGGCGAGGGCGTAGGAGTTGGAATTGTAGATCTGGCCCGCCCGCGGGGTCTCGCCGAGGTCCACCAGCTCGTCCCCGGTCGAGAGGATGGCCACCCGGGGCTTCTGATGGACATAGACGGTCGAGCGGCCCAGGTTCGCCAGCATGCCCACCGCCGCGGGGTTCAGGCGCACCCCGGCCGAGAACACCGTCTCCCCCGCCTTCACGTCCTCCCCCGCCACGCGCACGGCCTCGCCCGGGGGGACGGCGAGGAAGACGCGCACCTCGTCCTTGCCCGCCTTCTCGGTCTCCTCGACCAGCACCACGGCGTCCGCCCCCCGGGGGATGGGCGCCCCGGTCATGATGCGGATGGCCTCGCC
>JBBTDR010000270.1:0-2088 GCA_038042665.1 Nitrospinota bacterium | reverse complement strand
CCTCCCGCCGCCTGCTTGAGACCGGAGAGAGCGGCGTGATCGTCGAGCGCATCCCCGTCGGCCCCTTCCAAATGAACAGCTACCTCGTCGGCTGCGAGGAGACCCGCGAGGCCCTCTACATCGACCCGGGCGCCGAGGTGGAGAGCGTCATCGAGGCGGCCGGGAGGCGCGGGCTCGCCATCCGCCGCCTCGCGGGCACCCACGCCCACCTCGACCACGCCGAGGGGGTGGCCGAGGCCAAGGAGAGGCTCGGCGTCCCCTACTGGCTCCCCGCGGCCGAGCTCCACAACCTGCGCCGCATGCCCGAGGCGGCCCGCATGTACGGCTTCCCCCCGCCTCCCGTGCCCGGGGTGGACGGCTACCTCGTCCCCGGGGAGACGCTGGAGGTGGGGGGGCTGCGCTTCGAGATCCGCCTCACCGGCGGCCACGCGCCCGGGAACGTCACCCTCTACCGCCCGGCGGCGGGGGGCGAGCCCGGCCACGCCTTCGTGGGAGACGCCCTCTTCGCGGGCTCGGTGGGGCGCACCGACCTCTACCTGGGGGATGCGGGGGTCCTCCTGCGGAGCATCCGCACCCAGCTCCTCACCCTCCCGCCCGCCACCATCGTCCATCCCGGCCACGGCCCCGAGACCACCATCGGGCGCGAGAAGGCCACCAACCCCTTCTGCCAGCCGGGCGCCGAGGCCCTCTTCGCATGAGCGGCCCCGCCCCCCTCGCCCACCCCCACCTCGGCGGGCGCGTCCGCTTCTGCGTGGCGTGCGGGGCGGAGCTCGTCCTCCAGAAGTGGGAGAAGGGGGACGGCTCCACGCAGCTCCTCTGCCCCCGGCCCGGCTGCGGCCACGTGCACTTCCTCGACCCCAAGCTCGCGGCGGGGGTGATCGCCACCCAGGGGGGCAAGGCGTTGCTCGTCCAGCGCAAGCACAACCCCGGCAAGGGGCTCTGGACCTTCCCGGGCGGCTTCGTGAACCGCGGCGAGGTGGTCGCCCGGGCCGCCGCCCGCGAGGCCCTGGAGGAAGCTGGGGTCGAGGTGCGGGTGGGGCCGCTGCTGGGGGTGTACTCCATCCAGGACAACCCCATCGTGGTGGTGGTCTACCTCGCGGACATCCTCCGGGGGGAGCCCCGGCCCCTGGACGAGACCCTGGCGGTGAAGCTGGCGGGCCCGGAGGAGATCGACATGGCCGAGATGGCCTTCGACACCACCCGGGCGGCCATGCGGGACTGGCAGGCCTGGATGCGGGATGGGAGAATGCCCTCCGCGCCCGGCGGCTTCTGAGGGAGGAGGCGGCATGCGCGTCAGCGAAGAGACGCTCCGGGCGCTCCGCGCCCTCGACACCCCCACGGTCTCGAACGCCATCGAGTCGTTCGGGGTGCGCCCCCGCACCATGGGCCACGCCGACGCGCGCATCCGCTGCATGTTCCCCGAGCTGGGCGCGGCGGTGGGCTGGGCCGTCACCTTCACCACGGGCGAGTTCGCCCCGGGGGAGCGGCGCGGCCAGGGCGCCCGCATCCGGCTCTACGAGGCGGTCGAGCGCGCCCCCAAGCCCTGCATCCTCGTCCAGCAGGACACGGGGTCCCGGCCCCTCTCGGCCTGCTTCTGGGGAGAGGTGATGAGCAACCTCTTCCGCCGCCTGGGGGCGGAGGGGGTGGTGCTCGACGGGGTGGTGCGGGACACCGAGGCCATGCGGGCGGCGGGCTTCAAGACCTGGGCGGCGGGAGTGACCCCCTCGCGCGGGGACGTGCGGGTGGCGGAGGTGAACGCGCCGGTGTGCGTGGGGGGGATGGCCGTGCTGCCGGGCGACCTCATCCACGCCGACCCGAACGGGGCCCTGGTGGTGCCCGGGGAGATCGCGGCCGAGGTGCCCGCCGCGGCGAGCAAGATCATGGACCGCGAGGCGGGGATGCTGGAGTTCTTCCGATCGTCCGAGTTCAGCATCGAGGAGCTGCGCAAGCGCTACTATTCCTAGGGGAGCGCGGAGGGGCCGCCATGAAGCTGAGGCACTACAAGGACGTGGAGCTCAAGGAGGAGAAGGCCTCCCAGGGGGCGGGCATCCGCTGGCTCCTGAGCGAGCGCGACGGCGAGACCGGCAT
>JBBTDR010000269.1:0-4974 GCA_038042665.1 Nitrospinota bacterium | reverse complement strand
CGAGCATCGCCGGGAGGTGTTGTTCAAGGAAGCGCTGCTTTTCCTGGAGGGCTAGCTGTGAAGTCTCCACACGTTGCTCACTGGGCGGATGCCCGGAGGGGAAAAGACACCCGCGCGGCCTGGGCTCCCCCACCTCAACCCTCTCCACCGCGGCCAAACCCGCCGCGGGCCGGAGGGGGATAGGGCATGGCCGGGTATCCGCGGCATGAACAACGTGTCTGGATTCGGCGGCTAGGCCTGGATGTCCAGGTGCACCCCCCGCGTCTGCCGGGTGGGGGCGGAGAGAGCGGGGGCTCCTTCCATCTGCTTCTGCTGGGCCAGCATCGCGCGGCGGGCGAAGATGCGGGCGAGCTGCACCTCGATGTTCTCCGCCGGGCGCGCCATTCGCGCGGGGGCAGCCCCCCGCGACGCCTCGGCGGCGGAGCGGGCCGCCGCCTCCCGTCCGGGCAGGGAGGGGCCGGGCTTGGCCAGGGAGGGGAGCGAAGGGGTCTGGGGCGGGATCGGGTTCATCGCCACGGCGCGCACTCCTGCGGGGGGTCCGGTGACAGCGGCTCTGGGGGCGCAAGCGCCCCTCCCCCCCATGAGCAGGAAGCGTGCCAGCCGGAGGGAGGCGGAAAATCCCCGGGATTAAAGGATTTTTCCGCGCACTGGCCCTCCCCCGCCCCGTCAAAAGCCTGGCCTCCGGGGGGCCGGGCGGCGGGACCTTGGCGGCGGGGAAGGCCCGGGCGGGCCGTGCTAGAATCGCCCGCCGGCGGATGAGAAGCCCGCCGGAGGGCGAGGAGGAAGACGGCCGTGCAGGGAATCCGTTTCGGCGTCAGCTCGGGCATGCACCCCGAGCGCATCTATCCCCCGGAGGAGATGTACGCCTTCGCCGAGGGGGCCGAGCGGCTGGGCTACGACTCCCTCTGGCTCGGAGACCACATCGCCTTCCACGGCGCTTACCCCGAGAGCCTGGTCACCCTCGCCGCCTTCGCCGCGCGGACTAGGCGCATCACCCTGGGCACCTCGGTCTATCTCCTGCCCCTCAGGCGCCCCGCCATCGCGGCCAAGGCCGCCGCCACGGTGGACTTCCTCTCGGGCGGGGGGCGCTTCGTCTTCGGGGTGGGGGTGGGCGGGGAGGGCAAGGCCGAGTTCGATCTCTGCGGGGTGCCCCTGAAGGAGCGCGGGGCGCGCATGGACGAGTCCCTCGAGATCGTCCGCAAGCTCTGGACGGGTCAGGCCGTGAGCCACCAGGGGCGCTTCTGGCGCTTCGGCGAGGTCTCCCAGAGCCCGCCCCCCGCTACCCCGGGCGGGCCGCCCATCTGGATCGGGGGCCGCAGCGAGGCCGCCCAGCGCCGGGCCGCGCGGGCGGGGGACGGGTGGGTCTCCTACCTCTTCAGCGCCACGCGCTACGCCGAGGCGCTGGGGCGGATGCGCGAGTGGGCCGCCGGGGCCGGGCGTGAGCTCAAGATCGAGGAGGGCCTCTGGACCCCGGCCCACCACGCCTTCATCTACGTCCACAAGGACGCCGCCACCGCCCTCCGCCTCGGCACCGAGAACCTCGCGCGCCGCTACGCGATGGACTTCCGGGGCATCGCCGAGCGTTACCTTTTCTACGGGCCGCCGGAGAGGGTGCTGGAGCAGATCGAGGCGTTCAAGGCCGCGGGCGCGCGCCACTTCATCTTCAAGCACGCGGGCCCGCCCGAGGAGGAGCTGGATCAGCTGGCCCTGCTGGCCGGGGAAGTCGTCGCGGGGGCGCGGGCATGAGCGGAACCCCCGCCCGGAAGGCCCTGGGCTGGCCCGTCTGCACCCTCCTGCTCGTCCTGGGGCTCGGGGCGCTGGGCTGGTGGACCTATTCGAAATGGCAGGAGGAGCAGGCGGTCCGGCAGCGCCCGCCGCAGGCCGTCCAGCAAGCCGCGCCCCAGGCCGTCCAGGCCCCCCAGGCCGCGCAACCCGCCCCTTCCCAAGCGCCCGCGCGCGCCCTTCCTCCCGAGGAAGCCTACCGGGGCCTCCCCACCTATCTCATCGCGGGCTTCGCCGCCGTCATGGCCGCCGTCCTCGGCGCCATCCTCTACCTCTGGTGGTCGCTCAAGGACCTGGAGGGGGGGAAGAAATCCGGGGAGGGGGAGGGAGAAAGCCGCGATTTCAAAAGGTGACGGAACATGAAAGTCAACAAAAAACTAAAATTGCCCGCGAAGAACATGGTTATTGCTCCATACGCGGAGTTTTTAAAGGGTTATTTTCGCCTGTGTAAATTTGAATTGTTCATGCTGGAACAGTATGCGGCGGAATTTGAAGAGGCTCATGAGAAGTTGATGGGCGTATCAGAAAATGCAGGCAAGGGGAACGCGGACAGACAACTGGTGTACTTAAAAAGAATGTTAACTAAGCGTCTCAGTTCGGGTTTGTATAGCTGGAAGGACCTTCAATCTATCTACAAGACCGTCCATGGGATTTCGATTTGCAATCACGTAAATAATTTCTTGACGTATTTGTCACATCTATTCGCCCTGATCTACGTAATCAAACCAGATGCACTGAAATCCAACGAGCAAATCTCTGTTAAGGAGGCATTGTCTTACGCTAGGAAAGACGACCTTATCAAGGAACTGGCCGACAGGCGGGTCCATCAATTGTCTTACAAGGGAATTCAAGCATTAGATAAATATACAAAAGAAAACATTGGTTTGAAGCTGATCCTCTCCAAGGACGACATGGCCATTGCGATATATTTAATAGAAGTGAGGAATCTCCTGACGCACAATAGAGGAATTGTAAATAGAGTTTTTCTGCAACGAGTTGGACACGAATTTGGCAAAAAGGGGGAGCACGTTAGCATTGGTATTTTAGATGGTTTCAGCTATCCGTATTTTTTCGTTTCTCTTGCCTCTAGCATTGAATCAAGAGCACGCAAAAAGTTCAACCTCCCCGCCAAGATTAAATATTCCACAATCAATCGAACCGAACAGCTAAAGAGATTTAAGAGAGTTCGCAAAATGGGTGAATATTCTGACGAGTACAAGAAGCGAATAGCAAATCGCCCTACGCAAAGTTAATCGGTGTCAATATTTGAGTCACCCCGCAAGAATCTGCTCCCTCACCCCTGCTCGATCGCCGAGAGGAACCAAGGGTTCGGCCCGCTCTTGCGCGCCCAGGTCCAGTACTCGGTGAAGCGCACGGGCTCGGTGCGGGAGCCCCCGAGGAGCTCGCCCGTGGTCTCGGCGGCGAGGTAGTCGAGCAGGCTGGCCTCGACCCGCACGCTGGCGAAGTCGTGGCCCTCCTCCTGCCAGGCCTCGGCGAGGCCGAGCCCGAGGATCTGGATGTCGTCCAGGCGGTTGACGCGTCCCTCGCGCCTAAGCTCGTCCAGGTCACCCTGGCACTTCTCGTAGATGTCGCGGTCCACGATCTCGCGGACGAGGGCGAGGTCCCGCGCCACCCAGGCCTCCTGGAAGCGCATGAAGTTGCGCCGCGCGTCGAGGAGGAAGTTCTCCCGCGAGAAGGAGCGGTCCGCGGCCGCGATGGCGCGCAGGCCCTCCTCGAGGCGCGGGTCCTGGCGGAGGTCCGGCCCGGCGCCGGGCCCCGCGGGCATGGCCGGGCCCCGGCTCCCCCTGGGGGCGATGTCGGGGCCGGTGTAAACGGGGCCCGAGGGGCGCTCCTCGGTGGTGGTGGTGGCGCCGCCCCCCACGCCGTAGGGGTCGGCCCCCGGCTGGGAGAGCCTTTCGGCGTAGCCGGCGCCGGCCCCCGCCGGGGCCTCCCGCCTGCGGCTCGCCAGCATCCGCATGAGGAGGAAGATCGCGCCCCCGATGAGGAGGATCTCGAGGAGGCCGATCCCCCCGCCGATCCCCCTGCCGAGACCCATCCCGCCGAAGAGCATGCTCCCGAGGAGGCCGCCCAGCAGGAGCCCGCCCATCCCGGCGAAGAGCCCGCCCCCGAAGCCGCCGAAGCCGAAGGAGCGGCCAAAGCCCGGGTTCTGGGACTGCTGCGCCCCCGCCTGGGAGCGCGGGGTGGCGAGGGGAGCCGAGGGCTGGGCGAAGCCGCGCGAGCCCCGGAAGCCCTGGGAGCGGCCCCCGCCGAAGCGGGCGCCCTGGGCCTCGTCCTGGGCCAGGCGGAGGCCCTCCTGGCCGGGGACGGGAACCCCCACGTGGGCGGGCCACCCAAGGAAGATCAACAGGAAAAACAGGATGACGGCGGATTTCATTTGGGCTTCTCCCTCCGAGGTCGGAAGATGCGCGGCAAGGGGATTATCCCAATTTGAAGACGGCGCGTCCACAGGCCGCCCGGGGGGGCTGGGCCCCTGGCGTGGTAGGCTAGGGGAGCTGGGCTGATCCGGAAGGAGAATGCCGCATGCGCGTGAGGTGGGCTCTCGGGGTGCTGCTGTTCGCCCTCTGTGCGGGAGGCGTTTCCGGGACCGCCGCGCCGCCGGGCGGGCCGGCCACGATCCTCGTGGCGGCGAGTACGCGGGACGCCGTGGAGGAGATCGCCAAGAGGTTCCGCGAGAGGACGGGGACCCCTGTGCGCGTCGTGCCCGGCCCATCGAGCGGCCTCGCGGCCCAGATCCTGGCCGGGGCGCCCGCCGATGTCTTTCTCTCCGCCAACCGGGCCTGGGCGGAGAAGGTGAGGGCGGAGGGTCTGGCGCTGGAGATGCTCCCCCTGCTCGGGAACGATCTCGTCATCGTGGTGCCCAAAGGGAACCCCGCGAGGGTGAAGGCCCCCGCCGATTTAACCGGCATCAGGGTGAAGCGCGTGGCCCTCGCGGGGGAGAAGGTGCCCGCCGGGATCTACGCCGATCAGGCCCTCCAATCGCTCGGGCTGCGGGAGCGGCTCGTGGCGGAGAAGAAGATCGTGCGCGGGCAGGACGTGCGCATGGCGCTGACTTTTGTAGAGCGCGGGGAAGCCGAGGCCGGGATCGTCTACGCCACCGACGCGAAGATTTCCCGCGAGGTGGAGACGGCCTACGTATTCCCGGCGAGCGCCTATCAGGACAAGATCGTCTAT
>JBBTDR010000268.1:0-16562 GCA_038042665.1 Nitrospinota bacterium | reverse complement strand
GCGGGGAGCGTCGAGGCCACGGGCTACGTCTACACGGGCGAGGTGACCGAGGCCGGCATCCGGGCCCGGACGGCGTAGGGGAAAGAAGAAGCAGATTCTTCGCTCCCTTCGGCCTTCGCCGGACGAAAGTCGGCTTCGGCCGACTGAAGGCCGGTCGCTCAGAATGACATCGAAGGGCGCGTGTTCCGGGTGTCATTCCGAGGGAGCGCAGCGACCGAGGAATCTGCTTTTCAGAGGAGGATGATCATGCCCCCCCGGACCATGGAGGCCGTTGTCCTCCACGAGCCGAACCGGTTCTCCTTCGAGTCCGGGCTGCCCCTCCCCGGGGCCGGCCCCCAGGAGGCGCTCTGCCGGGTGGGGGCGGTGGCCATCTGCGGCACCGACCTCGGCATCATCTCGGGCAAGTTCTTCCCCATGTGGCCGCCCAGGTTTCCCTTCATCATCGGCCACGAGTGGGCCGGGGTGGTGGAGGAGGCGGGGCCGGGCGCGGGCTTCTCGCCCGGGGACAAGGTGGCCGGCAGCTCCGCCGTGGGCTGCGGCCACTGCCGCAACTGCATGCGGGGCCGCTACAACCTCTGCCTCAACTACGGGAACACGGCGGCGGGCCACCGCCAGTACGGGTTCACGGTCCAGGGGGCCTACGCCCAGTACATCTGCGCCCACGCCCGATCCCTCGTGAAGCTCCCCCCGGACTTCGACCTGGGCGAGGCCTCCCTGATGGACACGGGGGGCATCGGCCTCCACATCGCCAAGCGCGCGGGCATCGAGGCGGGGGATACGGTGGTGGTCATCGGCCCGGGGGCCGTGGGCTCGATCGCCTACCAGTGCGCCCGGGCCCTCGGGGCGGGGCGGGTGATCGTCGTGGGCCGGGGGAGCCGCCTGGAGAAGGCCGGGGAGCTCGGCTACGAGGTCGTGAACTACGAGAAGACCGACCCCCTGGCCTACGCGAGGGAGGCCACCCGGGGCGTGGGGCCCGACGCGGTGCTCGAGTGCGCGGGCACGGCCCAGGCCGTGCGCCAGGCGGTCGAGATGGTGAAGAAGGGCGGCCGGGTGGTGGTCGGCGGGCTCCCGGCCGAGGAGGCGCCGCTGCCCCTCAAGCGCTTCGTGCTGGACGAGATCGAGGTCGTGGGCTCCCGCGCCGCCCCGAACTGCCTGCCCGAGGTGCTGGCCCTGGTCCAGGCCGGGGCGCTCCGGCTCCGCGAGCTCGTCACCCACCGCTTCCCCCTGCGGGAGTTCAAGAAGGCGCTCGAAACCTTCCAGGACCGCTCGGGCTCCGCTCTCAAGGTGGTCGTCGAGCCCTGAGGACGCGCATGGCCTCCAAGGCATCCCCCGCGCGCAAGGCCAGGGGCGCCGCGGCTCCTTCCCACAACGAGGCGAGCGTCTTCGGGCGGACGGAGCCGGGCGCCGCCTGGCTTGAAGCTTGGCCAGGGGGCCGCCCGCCCCGCCTCACGGTGGACACGAGCGCCCTGAACGCGCGCGGCTCGGTTCCCGCCATGAACCTCATCGAGCGCTGGGCGGCGGAGGGCCGGGTGGAGCTCTTCGTCCCGCCCGAGGTGCTGGAGGAGGCCCGGGCCCACCGGGGGCGGAAGGGCCGCGCCATGTACGCGGCCAAGGCCAGGGCGCTGGACGGGGGAATCCGGGCGGCGGGGGAGGGCGATGCCGCGGCCGGCGGGATGACGCCCGAGGAGGCGGGGGCCATCCTCTTCCCCCACACCCAGCCCGGGCGGATGACCCCCAGCCAGCGGCGGGACGCCCGCATCGTCGCGCTGCACCGCCGCATGGGGAACGACGTTTTCCTCACCCTCGACACCCGGCACTTCATCCAGAAGGGCCGCCGGGAGCGGCTGGCCGCGCGCGGGGTGCGGGTGATGACCCCGGCGGAGTTCGCCGCCTGGGCCGCCGGGCGGATGGGCTGACCGCCGGGGGAAGAGGCCCGGCCCCCGTTCATCGGCGTGAAGTCCCAACAGGCGGTTCACCGGGCAATCGTTCATCCCTGCGCTTTCGCCGGGATGCGCCCCCCTCTCCCAGGGGGAGAGAAGAGGGGTTGGGGCGAGGACGCGGGAAGAGCACAAGCAGATTCCTCGCTGCGCTCGGAATGACAAGAATAGGCCAATCAGGACACTACCCGGCCCTCCGCTCGGGATGACACCCTTGCATTCGCGCCTTGCGATGTCATTCCGAGCGACCGGCCTTCAGTCGGCCGAAGCCGACTTTCGTCCGGCGAAGGCCGGAGGGAGCGAGGAATCTGCTTTTGAATCTCAAAGGGTGAGCCCCATGCCCCCCAAAACCATGCGGGCCTTCGTCCTCCACGAGCCCTGCCGGTATTTCTTCGAGGCTGGCGCGCCCGTGCCGTAGGGACGGTTCGCGGCTCGCTCAACCGCTTCTTTGGGCTTCATACCTTAGAGGTTGTGCTTCCAGAGCCGCTCGTTGGCCTCGCGCAGCCGGGCGGAGATCTGCCTGGCCACCTTGGCCAGCAGCTTGTGGGTGAGGGCGGGCGACTCCCCGCCGAGGGCGCGCGCGTCGATGCGGAGCAGGAGGGTCCTTGTGGCGGCCCGGGCGGTGGCGCTGCGGGGGGCGCCCTCGATGACTCCCATCTCCCCGAGGCACTCTCCCGCCCCCAGGCGGGCCAGCTCCTTGTCCCCGGCCAGGATGCTCACCTCGCCCGAGAGGATGAGGTAGAAGTCCTCCCCGGGCGCCCCGCGCCGGAAGATGACGCCCCCCGCCGGGAAGAGCCGCCGCTCGCAGAGGCGGAGGAGGTGGACGAGCTCGTTCTGGTTCATGTCGGCGAAGAAGGGGTAGTTCTTCTTCAGCTTCCAGATGAGGTCGCCGGCCGTGACGTCCCCCTCGCGCACGATGAAGGGGCCGCTCCCGGCGGGGGGTTGCGCGTGGGGGGTCTCGTCGCTCATGGCGTGTCCCCGGGCGGGGAGGGGGGCGGCGTGTCCGGCCAGGCGTGGTGGATTCAGCTCCGGCATGGCATGGCGCTCCGGGCGGAGGCTTGTGCCCGCTCGACGCGGAAGGCGGCTCCGGCGGGGGAGGCGGTTCCGCTTCTCCCATCATGGGGCGGGGGCCGCCCCGGCGCAGGGTCCGTCCTCACGCGGGAGGGGTGAAGCGGCTCACTTTCTCCTTTTGGGACGCCGGGTTTTCCGCCTCGCCGCCCGCCCCGGGCCGGGGGTTGGCCTTTCCCCGGGGGCATGGTATGGTATGTGGAGCGTTTTGGTCCGAGTTTGTCCCGGGTTCCACCGCAAGGAGCCAGCCATGAAGATCACGGAGAAGGCCGCGAGCAAGGTGAGGGAGATCATGGAGGCCCACGGCGGCGAGTACGCCGGGATCCTCATCACCTTCGAGGGGGGCTACAAGCTCGACCTGGTGAAGGAGGATGACGCCTCCGGCTACGTCCGCATCGAGTGCCCCCACCTGGGGGTCTTCAGCCGCCAGGAGGACCTCACCCGGGCCGAAGCCGCCGAGGTCGATTTCATCGACGAGGGGCCGTCCTCCGGCTTCAAGGTCACCCGCGAGCGGAGGGAGGGCGACTCGCTCCTCCTCTCCCAGATCCAGGAGATCATCGACAACGAGATCAACCCCGCCGTGGCCATGCACGGGGGCCACATCACCATCCTGGATGTCGAGGGCAAGCGGGTGTTCGTGCAGATGGGGGGGGGCTGCGCGGGCTGCGGGATGGCGGACGTCACCCTCAAGTCCGGCATCGAGGCCCGCCTCCAGCAGCTCGACCCCGAGATCGTCGTGATGGACACCACCGACCACGCCTCGGGCTCGAACCCCTACTACGCGCCGCAGAAGAAGTAGGGGCGGGTTTCAAACCCGCCCCTCCGGGGGCGGGCGATCCTCTCGAAAACGGATGTTCGCGGTAGGGGCGTTCCAGGGAACGCCCCTACGTTTTTGGATCACGATTCCCCCCCTCCGGCTCGATGCGGAACCTCAGCCGCCGGTGCGCCTCCCGCAGGGCCGCCTCGGCCTCGGCGGGCGTCCCCCCCTTGGCGAAGAGGAAGCCCAGGTACTTCTCCCCCTCGGGGAGGGGCACCACCCAGCCCCCGGGGTGGATGGCGATCTCGACCCCCGTCACCCCGGGGACCGCCAGCGCTTCTTCTTTTCCCTCCACCCCGCGCAGCACCCCCGCCGCCGGGATGGGGATCATCATCACACCCGACGCCCTTCCCTCGCGCTCCAGCGAGGGCGGCGCCACCCCGAGCGCCTGGCAGAGGATGAGGACTTCCAGCGGGAGCCCCTCGCCGAAGCTCAGCGCCTCCGAGCACCGCCCCCCGATGGAGCGCCCCGCGATGTCCAGCGGCCACACCCCCCGCTCGTTCAGGCGGAACTCGGCGTGCACCGGGCCCTCCCGCAGGCCGAGCGCCCGGGCGGCCCGCCCGGCCTGGCGGAGGATCTCCTCCTGCCGCTCCCTGGGCAGGCGCGAGGGGGTGACGTAGATCGTCTCCTCGAAGAAGGGCCCCTCCAGGGGGTCCGGCTTGTCGAAGAGGGCGAGGGCGTGCAGCTCCCCCCGGATCATGAGGCCCTCCAAGGCGACCTCGGCGCCCGCGATGTAGTCCTCGGCCAGGATCATCCCCGCCTCCGCGCCCCCCCGCCCGGCCGTCGCCGGCTCGCGCAGGATGGCCGCGACCCTCCGGAAGGCCGCCTGGAACTCCGCCTCGTCATTCGCCCGGATCACCCCCCGGCTGGCCGAGAGGAAGGTGGGCTTCAAGACGCAGGGGTAGCTCACGGCCCGGGCGAGCTTCGCCGGGTCCTCCTCGATCGAGAGCAGGCGGAAGGCGGGGGCGGGCAGCCCCTCCTCGGAGAGGACCTGGCGGAGCTGGTACTTGCTCCGCGTCGCGCGCGCCGCCTCGGGGGGGTGGAAGGGGAGGCCGAGTTTTCGGGCGGCGAGCGCGCCCAGGATCACGGTGTCGTCGTCAATGGGGACGACGGCGTCGAGGGGATACTGCTCCGCGAAGGCCGCGATGGCCTCCACCTGGCCCTCGGGCTGGAGGAAATCCAGGGCGAGCGAGCCCCCGGGGTTGAGCTTCCCCAGGACGTCGGGCCGGTCGGTGCCCACCGCGGCGCGGACGCCCAGCCGGGCCGCGGCTTCGAGAAAAGCCTTGGCCCGGTAGGTGGCCGTCGTCATCAGGAGCAGGGCGCGCGGCATGGGGGTCAATCGCTTGAAGACTTGATGAATTGAAAGGCAGATAAGTATTTGGCTACGGGATGAATGGTCGCGTAATCCTCGATGCAAATGACATCATCAGACAGTCCCTTTGACGCTTCTCTGTCTAAGAAAAACGCCACCCTGACGACCTTTGTTGAGTGGTGTTTGCAGTTTTCAGCGTATATGCGAATTTCAAACTCGTAGAGTCCTGGCGGAAAAACAGGAAGTCCACCAGCTCCAATTTCTGGGCACACCAGAGTGAATCCGAAGTGGTACAGCAAATCGTTCGGATCATTTATTCCCCATAGTTTTTGCAAACTCCCTTTCAGAAAATCTTTCTTGGGTTCTCCATATACCGCGAGATCGCAGAGAACTTTTTCGTTGGGATATACATTCTTTGTGGTTTCAATTGAAACGGGCCACTCTGCGCGCGGAAGCTCGAACGGGGGATTTCGATTTCCCGGCCAATGCAACCGTTTCGGCGTAAAATTGCGCTCGATTTGTCTGCACGTCCAGTTGTTAGTCGTAGGAACATATATTTGAGGGAATTGAGCAGCAATAAAATTGATAGGTGTACTAGGTTGCCTTTGGACGCGCACCGAATGAACGACGCAAATGCAATTTCGGGCAACCGTACGGCCACTATTTTCTACGTAAATTCTCAGCCATTTGCTATTCCCTTGCCGGGCGGTTGGCTGCTTACCAGGAATTTTAACGGCCTCCTTGAGCACAGGATCTTCCAGACGGAATGTCTCGGGCTGGATATAACCGGAATCTTCATGTTCTTCGCTTGGCCGGATGGACAATACTGGACGTCGCCATTTTTCCAGAAGTGTTTCTCTAAAGATTGCGAAAAGAACCGAACCGGTAGTTCCAATTGCGGCCAAGGCAGTCCATAAAATTTGCTTTCTTAAATAATAAAGAATCACTTCAGGTGTCGCCAAGATTATTCCCAAGCCGACGGCGATGGCGACGAGGAAGGCACCGATAAGACACCCTATTACACATTGACACCTTTGCATCTCATCGTCCCCTGAGCCAACACCAATATCGGAGCGGGGAGATTACATCCCCTACCCCGCGTGCCAGCCGCCGTCCACGAGCAAGGAGATGCCCGTCACGAGGTTGCTGGCGGCCGAGGCCAAGAAGATGCAGGGCCCCACCAGCTCCTCCATCCGCCCGAAGCGGCCCATGGGGGTCCGCTGGCAGATGGCCCCGTAGAGGGCCGCGTCATCCTTCACGGCCTGGGTGAGGGCGGTCTCGATGAAGGTGGGGCAGATGGCGTTCACCTGGATGTTCGCCTTCACCCAGTCCATGGCGAGGGCGCGCGTCATGGAGACGAGGCCCCCCTTGCTCGAGGCGTAGGGGCCGTAGGTGTGGCCGTGAGGGCTGCGGAAGACGGACCAGGCCATGAGGGAGGCGATGTTGATGATCTTTCCGCCCCCCGCCTTCTTCATCTCCTCCGCCGCCCGCCGGGCGATGAAGAAGCAGCTCTTGAGGTTCAGGTCCACCACCTTGTCCCAGTCCTCCTCGGTGATCTCCTCCACCCGCTTGCGGATGTTCGTGCCCGCGTTGTTCACGAGGATGGTGAGCCCGCCCAGCGCCCGGGCGGCCTCGGCCACCATGCGCTCGGCCTGGCCCAGGTCCGTCACGTCGGCCTGGAGGAGGGCGCAGCGGCGGCCCAGGCCCTCGATCTGGGTCTTGGCCTCGGCGGCCTGGGAGGGGTCGATGTCGGCCAGGGCCACGTCCGCCCCGGCCTGGGCGAGGCCGACGGCCAGGGTGCGGCCGATTCCGCGGCCGGCGCCGGTGACGAGGGCCTTGCGGCCCGCGAGGTCGAAGAGAGGATGGGACATGGGATCGGGCCTCCTGGCGGGGGGGTGTGAGGGTCGGAAGGATTTTCCCCCCGCCGGGAGGGGAGGTCAACGCGCGCGGGCGGGGGTAGTGTCCTGATTTGACTATATTCTTGTCATTCCGAGCGCAGCGAGGAATCTGCTTCTCGCCTTGAAAAGCGGATTCCTCGGTCGCTTCGCTCTCTCGGAATGACAAGGCGAATCCGCTGCAAGTTGGGACATTACCGGCGGGGGCGGGAGGCTCTCTTTCTCCCCTTGGCCCGGGGCGTCCGGGCCGGGGTATGATAGAGGGACGCGCGCGGCCCTCCGCCGGTGTTCGCCCCCGGGCCAGCCGGGAGGAGAGCCGCCCGCGCGGGAGGGTTCCATCCATGACCGGAGCCGGGAACGGCGGCGCCCCGCCGGGGAAGCCCTCCGCGGAGAAGAAGAAGCGCGCCCTCCGCGAGGCCCGCACCAACTCGGGCAAGGAGATCCCGGTCGTCTACCGCCCCCGGCCGGGGAGCCCCGAGGAGGCCCGCTACCGGGAGAGGCTCGGGGACCCGGGGGAGTACCCCTACACCCGGGGCATCTACCCCACCATGTACCGGGGCGAGCTCTGGACCATGCGCCAGTACGCGGGTTTCTCCACCCCGGCGGACACCAACGCGCGCTTCAAGTTCCTCCTCCAGAACGGCCAGACCGGCCTCTCCATGGCCTACGACCTCCCCACCCAGCTCGGGCTCGACTCCGACGACCCCCGGGCCGGGGACGACGTGGGCCGCCTCGGGGTGGCGGTCGACACCGTCGAGGACATGGCCGGGGTCTTCGAGGGCATCCCCCTCGGCCAGGTGAGCGTCTCCCACACCATCAACTCCACCGCTCCGGCCGTCCTCGCCTTCTGGCTCGCGGCGGCGGACCGCCAGGGCGTCCCCCGCGGGGCGCTGCGCGGCACCTTCCAGAACGACATCCTGAAGGAGTACATCGGCCGGGGCACCTGGATCTTCCCCCCGCGCCCCTCCATGCGCCTGGTGGCGGACGTGATCGAGTACAACGCCCGGCACTGCCCCCGGGTGAACGCCATCAGCGTCTCGGCCACCCACATCGCCGAGACCGGGGCCACCGTCGCCCAGGACATCGCCTTCCCGATCCTGAACGCCCTGGCCTACATCCGGGAGCTCGCCGCGCGCGGCCTCCACGTGGACGAGTTCGTCCCCAGCATGTCCTTCCACCTCTCGGTGGGGGGAGGGGTGGGGCCCTTCAACCTCCTCGAGTCGGTGGCCAAGCTGCGGGCGGCGCGGCGCCTCTGGGCGCGGCTCATGAAGGAGAAGTTCGGGGCCCGGAACCCCAAGACCATGCAGCTCAAGTTCTCGACCGGCAACTGCGGCAGCCGCATGGCCGCCCGCGAGCCCCTGAACAACATCGTCCGCCAGACCCTCTTCACCCTGGCGGCGGTGCTGGGCGGCACGCGCTCGATCAACATGGCCTGCTACGACGAGGCCTTCGAGATCCCCTCGGACGAGTCCATCCGCACGGCGCTGCGCATCCAGCAGGTGGTGGCCCATGAGAGCGGCTCGGCCGACACCGTTGACCCCCTCGCCGGGAGCTACGCCGTCGAGGCCCTGACGGATCAGGTGGAGGAGGAGGCCGCCGCCATCGTCGCGGACTACGAGTCCCGGGGCGGCATCGTGCCCTTCATCGAGAGCGGGGAGATCCAGCGCCTCCTCGCCCGCCAGGCCTACGAGCACCAGCGCAAGATCGCCTCGGGCGAGCAGGTCTGGGTCGGGGTGAACAAGTACACCTCCGAGGAGGAGGACCGCGCCGGCGCGGGCATGGACCTCTACGAGATGGACGAGTCCACCCTCCCGCGCCAGCTCGAGCGCCTGAGGGCCGTGAAGGCGCGGCGGGACGCCTCCGCCGTCGGGCGCGTCCTCGGGCGGCTCCACCAGGCCTGCGAGGGGAGGGAGAACGTGGTGCCCCCCCTCATCGAGGCGGCCGAGGCCCGCGCCACGGTGGGGGAGATGACGGCGGTCATGCGGGAGGTCTTCGGGACCTACGTCGAGCCGGCGGTGGTGTGATGGAGACGGGCAAGCGCATCCGCGTCCTCATGGCCAAACCCGGCCTGGACGGCCACGACCGCGGGGTGAAGGTGGTCATCCAGGGGCTCAGGGACGCCGGGATGGAGGTCATCTACACCGGCCTCCGCCAGACGGCGGAGCAGATCGTGGCCGCCGCGGTGCAGGAGAACGTGGACGTCATCGGCCTCAGCGTCCTCTCGGGCGCCTACATGGGCGCCGCCCGCAAGCTGATGGAGCGGGTGAAGGCCGAGGGCCTGGGCGGCGTGCTCGTCATCATGGGCGGGAACATCCTGGAGAAGCACATCCCCGAGCTGAAGGCCCTGGGCGTGGCGGAGGTGTTCCGCCACCACGCCGACCTGGGGGAGATCGCCCGCTTCATCCGCGGCCGCGTCCAGGGGGCCGCCGCGCGCTAGCGCGGCCCGGGAGGCGTCCTTGGCCAAGCCCCTCGAAGGCGTCCGCATCCTCGATCTCTCCACCCTCCTCGCCGGGCCTTTCGGGAGCATGATCCTGGCCGACCTGGGCGCCGACGTCATCAAGATCGAGCTTCCCGGCCGGGAGGACCAGTCGCGCCACATGCCGCCCCACTACGTCGGTGCGACGAGCGCCTACTTCATCGCCTTCAACCGCAACAAGCGGAGCCTGGCCCTCGACCTCAAGGACGGGGAGGGCTACGGCGTCTTCCTCGAGCTGGTGAAGCGCTCAGACGTGGTCTACGACAACTTCCGCCCGGGCGTGCTCGAGCGCCTGCGCGCGGACTACGAGACCCTGAGGAAAGTGAACCCGCGCATCATCAGCGCTTCGGTCACGGGCTACGGCCAGACCGGCCCGGACCGCGGCAAGGCGGCCCTCGATCTCATCATCCAGGCCCGGGGGGGCATTATGAGCTTCACCGGAGAGCCCGGCCGGCCCCCGGTGCGCATGGGGATACCCATGGGGGACATGGGGGGCGGCCTCTTCGCCGCCCACGGCATCCTGGCCGCCCTCCTCCAGCGGGAGCGGACGGGCCAGGGCCAGAAGGTGGACGTCTCCCTCCTCGACTGCCAGATCTACCTGGCGAGCTACCGGGCGCAGTACTACCTGACGGGCGGGGAGGTGGCCCAGCCCCTGGGCACGGGCCACGCCTCGGTCGTCCCCATCAGGGCCTACGAGTGCGGGGACGGGAAGTGGGTGGTGATCGACTGCGCCCTCCAGCACTTCTGGGAGGCCCTCTGCGGGGCCCTGGGCCGCGCCGAGTGGCTCGAGGACCCCAAGATGCTCGGCCGGCCGGCCCGCCTGGCGAACCGCGGCTACGTGGATGCCAAGCTGGCCGAGGTCTTCCGCTCGGGCGCCGCCGCCCACTGGATCGAGAGGATGGAGGCGCGCGGCGTCCCCTGCGGGCCCATCCAGACCATCGACGAGGCGCTGGCGGACCCGCAGGTGGGGGCCCGGGAGATGGTGGTCGATATGACGCACCCTGAGTTGGGCCGGATCCAGACGATCAACACCCCCATCAAGACCGAGGGCACCTGGCGGACGGTGCCGAAGCCTCCGCCGCTCCTGGGGGAGCACACCGGGGAGATTCTGCGCGATGTGCTCGGAATGCCCGCGGCCGAGATCGCGCGCCTGCGCAGGCGGTGGGAGGGGGGGGCCGCGGGGCCGGGGAAGTGAATCGTGCTACGATGCGCCCGATTCACCGTTCCACGGACCGATTTCATGGGCACAAGGAGATCCCGAGGCATGGATAAGGCGGACGGGCAATTCGACGTGCTTGTGGTGGGTTGCGGGAACGCGGCGCTATGTGCCGCGCTCTCGGCCCGCGACGGGGGCGCCAAGGTGCTGGTGCTGGAGAAAGCGCCCGAGGCGTGGCGTGGCGGGAACTCGGCCTTCTCGGGCGGTCTCTTCCGCTTCGCTTTCAGCGGCATTCAGGACATCTACGATCTCGTCCCCGACCTCTCCGAAGAGGAGAAGAAGACGATCGAGATCGATCCCTACACCTCGGAGCGCTTCTTCGACGACCTGGCTCGGGTGACCGAGTACCAGACGGACGGCGATTTGGCCTCCACCCTGGTCAACGAGTCGCTGCCGACGCTCAAGTGGATGCGGTCGAAGGGCCTGCGCCTGCTCCTGGCGGGGGGGCGGCAGGCCTTCAAGGTGGGCGGCAAGCTGCGCTTTTGGGGCGGCCTGATCCTGGAAATCGTGGGCGGCGGCCGGGGGCTCGTGGACGCGTTGCTGGACGCCGCGCGGAAGGCGGGCGTCGAGATCCGCTACGGCACCAAGGCGACGCGGCTGCTGATGGACCGCCAGAGCGGCGCGGTCACGGGCGTCGAGGTGCGCGGGCCGGAGGGGTCCTACGAGATCCACGCTCCCTCGGTGGTGCTGGCCTCGGGCGGCTTCGAGGCGAACGCCGAGATGCGCTGCCGCTACCTGGGGCCCGGCTGGGAGCTCGCCAAGGTGCGCGGCACGCCCTACAACACCGGTGATGGGATCCGGATGGCGCTTGACATCGGCGCCCAGTCCTACGGCCACTGGAGCGGCTGCCACGCCGTGGCCTGGGACCTGAACGCGCCCCCCTTCGGCGACCTCACGGTGGGCGAGTCGTTCCAGAAGCATTCCTACCCCTTCGGGGTCGTGGTGAACCTCGAGGGGAAGCGCTTCCTCGACGAAGGGGCCGACTTCCGCAACTACACCTACGCGAAGTACGGCGGGGAGATCATGAAGCAGCCCCAGCGCACGGCGTTCCAGATCTTCGACCAGAAGGCGGTCCACCTGCTGCGCGCCGAGTACCGCATCCGCCAAGTGACGAAGGCCGAGGCGAACACGATCGAGGAGCTCGCCCAGAAGCTTGAGATCGACGTGGAGGGCCTCGTCCAAACCGTCCGGGGGTTCAACGCGGCCGTCCAGCCCGCCGAGTTCAACCCCGCGGTCAAGGACGGCAAGTGCACGAAGGGGATCCATCCCCCCAAGTCGAACTGGGCGCTTCCGATCGACACCCCGCCCTACCTGGGCTTTGCGGTGACGGCGGGGATCACCTTCACCTTCGGGGGCTTGCGGGTGAACACCAAGGCCGAGGTGATGAACACCGAGAACGAGGTTATCCAGGGCCTCTACGCGGCGGGCGAGCTGGTAGGGGGGGTCTATTACTTCAACTACCCGGGCGGTGCGGGCCTCACCCTGGGGGCGGTCTACGGCCGGCTGGCAGGGGCGGGGGCGGCCCGCCGCGCGGCCGGCATACGGGCCGGATGAACGCGGGGGACGCCGTGGCCGGCCCGCCCCCCCTGGCGGGGGGCCACTCCCATGCGATCCTCCGGGAGGCGCTGGGCATGGGCGCCGGGGAGATCGCCCGGCTCAAAGAGCGCGGGGTGGTCTGACCCCCATGTTCCGAGACCGGCGCGCCGTGGTGCTGGACCTGGAAGGCGTCCTCTACGCCGGGACGGAGGTGCTCCCCGGCGCGCGGGAGTTCCTCGCCGCCCTGCGCGGGCGCGGCATCCCCCACCGCTTCATCACCAACATCTCGCGCCAGACGGGGGCCGAGGTGCGCGCCCACATGGCCATCCTGGGGATCGACCCGGGCCCGGGGATGATCGTCGGGGTGCTCGACTGGGCGGGGGAGTTCCTCAGGCGGCGCTTCGGCTCGGGCCGGGTGCTCGTCCTCGGGGTGGAGGCCGTCCACGCCGCCGTCCGGGCGGCGGGCTTCGAGGTCGTCCCCCCCTGGGCGGAGGGGCGGGCCGAGATCGTGCTCGTGGGCCTCGACGAGGGGCTCACCCACTTCTCCCTGAGCGCGGCGGCGCGCGCCGTGGCCCGGGGGGCGCACTTCGTGGCCCTCAACCCCGACGTGCGCGCCCCCCGCGAGGGCGGGAGCTTCGAGCTCGGGGGCGGGGCGGTGGCGCTCGCGGTCCAGGCGGCGGGGGGCCGGGCCCCGGTCGTCGTCGGGAAGCCGGGCCCTTTCCTCTTCGAGCGGGCCGTGGCCGAGCTCGGGGTGAGGGCCGGAGAGACCGTCATGATCGGCGACAACCTGCGCACCGACATCGCGGGCGCCCGGGCGGCCGGGATGGCCTCGGTGTGGATCAACCGCTGGGGGGCGCTGCCCGGCGACCCGGACGTGAAGCCCGACCTCGAGGTGCGCCGGGTGGACGAGGTCCTGCCCCACCTGCCGGGGGGATGAGCCCCCGCCTTCCGTGAGGACGCGCATGATCCTGATCCGTGGTTTCCCTCTCCTCCCGCTCGCCGCCGCCCTGGTCCTGGCTCCCGTCTCCTCCCGCGGCCAGGAGGAAGGGGAGTGGCGCACCATCTATGACGGCCCCAAGGAGGCGGCCCACGCCGCCGCGCTGCGGCCCGAGGACCTCCTCTCGGTCTTCGCCCGCGTGCGCTTCTCAGGCTGGGGCGGCGGGCGGCCCGGGGTGGATTTCTCCCAGCGGATGGTCGTCGGGATCTGCCTGGGGACGAGGCCCACGGGGGGCTACCGGGTGAACTTCCTCTCGGCGGACCGGGAGAAGGAATTCCTGATCATCCGCTACGAGGAGGTGCGCCCGAGGGGCTTCGTCACCCAGGCCCTCACCACCCCCTGCCTGCTGAAGGTGCTTCCCAGGCCCGGCGGGCCGGAGCCCGAGGTGATCTTCGAGCGCACGATCCGCCAGCGGTTCCCGAACGAGGCGGAGCGGCGCCGCTAGCCCGTAGGGGCGAACCTCGTGTTCGCCCCGCTTCATCCGGCGTAGGGGCGATCACAAGGATCGCCCCTACAGAGAACAATATTTCGGGATTTCACATCCAGGCAGCCGGACGGAGGAGATAGGGTGAACGCAAGCGCCGGGCCCGGCAGCACCCGCGTCGTCCGCTCCTGGAAGTGGACGGCCTTCTCCCTGGGCGTCGCCGCGCTGACCGCCGCCGGGGTGGCCCTGCTCTGGCCCAAGGGCTACGGGTACTGGGCGCTCGGCGTCGCCCTGGCCGGGGTCGGCGCCGCGGCCGGGATCTTCTCCTCCTCGGGGGCCGCCCCCTGCCCCTCCTGCGGGCGGGAGATCACCCCGCTCGCCTTCGGGGCGAACCACTACGTGCGGTGCCCGGCCTGCGGCGGCTACGCCGAGGGGGAGGGGGGCGCGCTCTGGGCCATCGAGCCGGACCGCGTGGCCGGGCGGCCCGAGTTCGCCATCCCCCTCGCGGGGGCCTGGCGGCTGCCCGGCCTCTGCTGCGCCTGCGGCGGGGCGGCGGCGCGCGCCGAGAGGCTCACCCTCAAGCGCGCCTTCGGCCGGGGGCCCTTCTCCGCGGCGGCCCGGCTCCCGAACCTCTCGGTCGAGGCCCCCCACTGCCTCTTCCACACCGGCGGGGCCGCCCTCGACGGCGAGGCCACCCGCGAGTTCTCGACCGACGCCATGAAGGGCTCCGTCACCGTCCTCCGGGTGCGCTCCCACCGATTCTACCGGGCCTTCCGGGAGCTGAACGGAGGGTGGAGAGGAGCGCCCCTCACTTCCGGAAGAAGAGATTCAGCAGCGCCGTCAGCGCCACGCTCACCACGATCGAGGTGACGATGGGGAAGTGGAAGCTCCAGTTCTTGCCCTTGAGGTGGAGGTCCCCGGGGAGGTTCCCGAGGAAGGGGACGCGCGGGGCGAGGGTGAGGACGAGCCCCAGGACGACGAGCAGGACGCCGAAGAGGATCAACATGCGGCCGAACTGGCCGAAGGATTCCATCGGAAATGACCTCGGCGGCGGCTCAGGCCTCGGTGGTTTCCTCCCCGGCCCACAGGCCGGGCTGGGCGCCGCCGGGCCTCGGCCCGGGCGGGGCTGCACCTCGGTGCGACGACCATCGGCCGGATCCTTCAGGAGGAAAGACTCCCCGGCCCGGGATTTGACGATGAACCCCTCGGCCGTGCCGTAACGGCCAAGCATCCGAACCACGTCTGGCACGTGGACCTCACCGTAATTCCGGCGTCGTCGGGGTTCTGGACCTCCTGGTCTCCGTTCTCGCTGCCCCAGCACTGGCCGTTCTGCTGGTGGGTGGCGGTCGTTCTGGACCATTACTCCCGGTGTGTCCTGGGAGTCGGGGTTTTCAAGGTGTGTCCTACCTCTTCGGCTGTGCAATCCTTGTTGGATCGCGCAATCCGGAAGAGCAAGGCCAAGCCGAAACACCTGATCAGCGGCGAAGGCAAGCAGTTCTGGTGCGGGAGCTTCAAGGAATGGTGTGAGAGGAAGAGGATCCGGCCTCGCTTCGGCGCCGTGGGCAGGCGCGGCGGCATCGCCGTGGTGGAGCGGTTCATTGGGAGCCTGGAATCCGAATGCATGGACCTCATCCTGGTGCCCTTCCGGGAGCGGGAGTTCCGCCGCGAACTCGCGATGTATGGGGACTGGTACAACGAGCATCGGCCTCATTCCGCGCTCGGTGGGCGGACGCCGGCCGAGGTCTATGGCGGGGTGACACCAGCCTCACAGGTTTCACGGCTAGCGCCCAGAGCGAGATGGCCGGTCACCGCACCCTGCGCTTCTCCCCCGGCTCCTGTCGCGGGAGAGCCGGGGGCCGTTGTTCGGCTTCGGGTCAGCCATCACGCAGGAAGAAAGCACCTGCCTATCGTGGCTCTGAAGCGAGCGGCGTAGCGAACGCATTGGAGCCGCTGTGGAGATACTCGTGGGGAAGGTGTTTCTATGTCACGGAATCGAACTATTTTGTCTCTGAGTGGAGCGGGGATTTTGAGGCCGAGCACGGCATAAAGGCCCGACCCGGTGGATGCAAATTGGCCGAATTTGAAGGCCGAAGATTCGGTGGACCATGACAGGGGTCCTGGAACTTTTGCGGAGCACAGGCCTCCTGGGCCAGGGACCTCCTGGGAAACTCCCATGGGGCGTGGTACAAAAGGAGGGAACCGTCGACCCCTTCAAAGGAGCAAGTCCATGAGCCGGCTCGGGGACCTTCGTGTCGGTGAAATGCCGGAAGCGCATAAGCGCATCCACGCGGAAATCGCTGAGAGGCACGGGGGAACAGTCCGCGGCCCTTTCAGCGCCTGGGTGCGGAGCCCTGAACTGGCGGGCCATATGCAAGGCCTCCTCCTTTTTCTTCCGGAACCGGGCCTCGTTGCCCGCCCGGCTGGTGGAGCTCGCCATCCTTGTCACTGTCCGCTTCTGGGGCGCCCAGTACGCGTGGAACGCCCATGAGCCGCGGGCGGTGCAGGTCGGGCTCGGCCCGGAGGTCATCTCGGCGATTTCTGCGGGCCGAAGGCCGGTCTTCACCCACCGCGACGAGGCCGTCGTGTTCGATTTCTGCACCCAGTTGCAGGAGGGCCGCGCCGTCGGCGATACCACGTACGAGGCCGCCCTCGATGTGCTGGGGGAGCAGGGAGTGGTTGAGTTGACGGCGGTCGCCGGCTTCTACGCTACGGTCTCGATGACGGTGAAGGTCTTTGACATCCCGGCCGCGGAAGGATGAGGCATCGCGCCCGGCGCGGCCTTGAGGCGCGGCCGAGCCGCGCTTGCGCGCTCCTCGTTGGGTAAGGGAATATACTTTCTCATCCGGCTCCTGGAGGGGAGTAAAGACGGCTCTCCGGTGTCCTG
>JBBTDR010000267.1:0-6626 GCA_038042665.1 Nitrospinota bacterium | reverse complement strand
ATCAAGGGCGGGAAGCTCCTGATCCCCGAGGGCTTCAATCCGCCGGAGGTGCTAGCACGGACGAGAGGGAAAGGGTGACGGTGATCCCCGGCTATCCCGTCACGCTCATCCGCTTGGTCGACTATCCTGACCTCGGGAAATACGACCTCGGGAGCCTCCGCCTGCTGACCTACGGGGCGTCCCCCATGCCGACCGAGAAGCTGCGGAAGGCGCTGGACATCTTCGGCATGAAGCTGGCGCAGGGGTACGGGCAGGCCGAGGCGATGATGACGATCACCTATCTCACGCCCGAGGACCACGCGCACGCCCTGGCCGAGAACCCTGGGAGGCTCTCCTCCTGCGGGAGGCCCTATATGACGCAGGAAGTGCGGGTCGTGGATGAGCAGGGCCTGGAGCTGCCTCGCGGTGAAAAGGGGGAAGTGATCACCCGGGGGAAGGTCTGCACGGCGGGGTACTGGAACAACCCGCGGGCCACCGCCGATACGGTGAAGGATGGATGGGTCCACACCGGGGACGTCGGCTGGATGGACGAGGAGGGCTACCTCTACCTGGTCGACAGGAAGAAGGACGTGATCATCAGCGGCGGCGAGAACATCTACGCGCGCGAGGTCGAGGACGTGCTGAACGGCCACCCCGCGGTCGCCGAAGCGGCCGCGATCGGGGTGCCGGATGAGGAATGGGGGGAAGCGGTGAAGGCGGTCGTGGCGCTGAAACCGGGCATGCGCGCCACCGACGAGGAGATCATCCAATTCTGCAAAGAGAGGCTGTCCAGCTACAAGAAGCCAAAGAGCGTGGATTTCCTCGCCGAGTTGCCGAAGACAGCGGCCGGCAAGATCTCCAAGAAAGACTTGCGCGACCCCCACTGGGCGGGGCGAGCACGAAAGATATAGGATGGCGGATAAGGATATCGTTTATCAGGAAGCGGGGTGTTACCGTTTTGACCCGCCCGACGGCCGGCCCTATCTGGTCGGCAGCCGGTGCCGGAAGTGCGGATACGCGGCCTTTCCATCGAGGGTCGTTTGTCCTGTCTGCCTCAACCCGGAGAGCATGGAGGAGGTTTCGCTTGGATCCAGGGGGAGGGTGGACACCTTCTCGGTGCTCCACGTCGGCGCGCCGGGCTTTGAGGCACCCTATGTCGTGGCGTACGTTCTGATGCCGGCGGGCGGGAGGGTGTTTTCGTTGATCACGGGATGCGAGCCCTCGGAAGGCTCTCTCGAAATCGGAACCGAGGTGGAGCTCGTCATCGAGAAGATCCGCGAGGATGAGCGGGGGAATGAGGTGCGGGGCTTCAAGTTCCGCCCGGTCGGCGGGGGGGGAAAGGAAGCGGGTCCGCGATGAGGGACGTCGTCATCGCCGGCGTGGGGATGCACCCCTTCGGCAAATTCTTGGATAAGAGCCTGGAGGACCTGGCCCGGGTCGCGGTGTGGAACGCGGTTGGGGACTCGGGCGTCCCCCCGAAGGAGATCCAGGCGGCCTATGTGGCCAATTCGCTGGGCGGCCTGGTGACGGGGCAAGAGGGAGTCCGGGGCCAGGTCATCCTGCGGGACGCGGGTTTTTCCGGGATCCCCATCATCAACGTGGAGAACGCCTGCGCCAGCGGGACGACGGCGCTCCGGTGCGGCTGGATGGAAGTCGCACTGGGCATCCACGATGCCGTCCTCGTCCTCGGCGTGGAGAAGCTTTTTCTGCCAAGAACGGCGGATTCAATCCGGATCCTCATGGCCGACGCGGAGGTGCGGCTGATGGACATGGGGTTCCAGTTCATCGGCTGGTACGCCATGGAATTGCGGAAGTACATGGCCAGCTATGGCTGGAACAAGGAGCACTTTGCAAGAGTGGTGGAGAAAAACAGCTTCAACGGCTCCCTCAACCCCAACGCCCAGCACCGGAAGCCGCTCTCGGTGGAGCAGGTTCTGAACTCGCGCCTCGTCGCGGATCCGCTGACCCTCTACATGTGCGCGCCGATGAGCGACGGGGCGGCGGCGGCCGTCCTGTGCAGCCGGGAGAGGGCGGGGAGATACACCGCTCGGCCGTTGGTCGAGATCGCGGCCATCGGCCTGCAATCGGGAAGGTACGCGGACGCGAGGGGCGCCGCGAGACCCAGCATAACCACCTTGGCCGCGAAGGAGGCGTACGAGCGGGCCGGCTTGGGGCCGGAGGATGTCGACGTGGCCGAGGTCCACGACGCCGTGGCCCCCTCCGAGCTTTACCATTACGAGGATCTGGGGTTTTGCGGGAAGGGAGAGGGGGCCGCTCTGATCGAGGCGGGGCGGACCAAGATTACGGGCGACCTTCCGGTGAATACGAGCGGCGGCTTGGCGGCGCGGGGCCATCCGGTTGCCGCGACTGGCCTGGCTCAAGTGGCCGAAATCGTGTGGCAGCTCCGGGGGGAGGCCGGCCCCCGGCAAGTGGCCGATCCCAAGGTGGGGCTGGTCGAGAACACAGGCGGCATCGTCGAGGACGAAGCGGCTGTCGCCACCGTCACCCTGCTCAAGAGGTAGAGGGAAAAGACGCCGAGCGGCCCGAGGAGGGCCTGGGGCGTTGAGAGGGGCTCTCCCAGCGAAACGCGCGACGGGTGATCCGCTCCGGTTGCGGTTTCTTCCCTGCGGGGGTTCCGCGCTCCGGCCCCACGGTTTGTGGGGAGGGGTTCCCCCTTTTTCCTATCGGGGGCGGTATGGAATTCCATATCGCAGGCGTGTTTGAAAGGGGGTTTTCGGTTCACTCGGGTCTTGCGCGGGATGAAAGAGCCGTGGCTGAGCCTTGGAAATTCACCTTGAGCGAGGGACTCGCCCGCATGGCGGGGGGCACCCTGTCGGCGGAGGATTGGGCGCGTTCCCTGCTGTCTCGGATCGATCAGTGCGAAGGGCGCGTGAGGGCCTGGGCGCAGGTGGACCGGGAGGGCGCCCTGGAAGCTGCCCGGGCGGCGGATCGGGCCCGGGCGGAAGGCCGCCCGCCGGGCCCGCTTGCCGGAGCGCCATACGGCGCCAAGGACATCTTTGACATCAAGGGCCTGCGGCGCGAAGCGGGAACCTCGCTTTACCGGGGCCATGTTCCCGATGCCGACGCCGCCTGCATCGCGCGCCTGCGGTCGGCGGGGGCGGTCGCTCTCGGGAAGACGGTGACCACCCCCTTCGCCAACTCCGACCCCTCCGTCACCCGGAATCCATGGGATCTCTCCCGGAGCCCGGGAGGCTCGAGCAGCGGCTCGGCGGCGGCGGTGGCCGCGGGGATGGTGCCCGTCGCCCTGGGGACCCAGACCACGGGTTCCACCCTCCGCCCCGCGGCCTTCTGCGGAGCGTGCGCCCTGAAGCCCACCTACGGGCGGATACCTCGCTCCGGGATCGTGAAGGTGTCGTGGACGTTCGATCATGTGGGCCTCATCGCGCGCGCGGCGGAGGACCTGGCCCGCCTTCTCACGGTGATGTCCGGGCCCGCCGCGGGGGACGACGGGGCGCCGGATGTCCCGGTGCCCGACTTTGCCGCCGCCTCTGCGCCCCGGCGGCCGGGGCGGGTGCTTTTCTTGAGGGAGGATTTTCTACCCCTGGCGAGCCCCGAGGTGGCTGGCCGGACTCTCGCGGCGGTCTCCCTGCTCCGGGGAAAGGGCGTGGAGGTCGAAGAGGGGAGGCTCCCCATGGGGTCGGATGCGATCCATGCCGCTCACGCGATTGTCCGCGCCGTTGACGCCGCCTGCTACCACAACGAGATGTTTCGGGCGGATATGGACGCCTACCCCCCCTCGACCCGAAAGACCGTGACCGAGGGGTTCATGGTGCCCGCCGTCCATTATCTGAACGCCTTGCGCCTGAGGTCGCGCTTCGTCCGGGTGATGGACAAGCTTCACGATCGCCACGAACTGGTCCTCCTCCCCACCTTCGACCAGCCGCCTCCCCCCTGGGAGGCTTCGACGGGGAACCCCCTCTTCTGCGAGGCCCTCACGTTCTTGGGACAACCCGCCGTCACCCTCCCCTTGGGGCGGGGGGGAGAAGGTCTCCCCTTCGGCATCCAGCTTGGCGCGCGGCGGTTCGGCGAGGCGGGCCTCCTGGCGGCGGCCCGCTGGTGCGAGGAGGAGCTGGGCTGGCGGGCCGAGATCGCCGAGGCGGCGGTCCTCAGTCCGTCGTGAACTTCTTGGCGAGCAGGGGGAACAGGTCGGCCATCGCCTCCCCCTTCGCCGCGCGCTCCTTCACCTCCTTCTCGATGGCGCGGATCCGCGCGACCTGGCGCTTCACGTCGTCCACCAGGCTCAGGGGGATGACGGCGACCCCGTCGATGTCGGCGGCGACGATATCCCCGGGCGCCACCCGCACCCCGCAGCAGGTGACAGGCTCGTCCTTGGACACCACCTCCAGGCGCCTCGGGAAGGCCGCGCTCCACACCGACTTGCAGAACACCGGGAACCCCAACCGGCGGATGTCGTCCACGTCCCGCGTCGCCCCGTCGATGACGCATCCCACGGCCCCCCGGCGGGCGCACACCCCGCTCGCTCCGCCCCCCCAGGCGGCGAGCGGGGAGCTCGCCGCGTCCACCACCATGACCGCCCCCGCCGGGATGGCGTCCACCACATCGTAGAAGCCGTACGGGGCCTTCTTTCCGGGGTCGCGGACGGGGGCGAACACCATGGTGTAGGCCGGTCCCGCGAAGCGGGGGTAAGCCTCCGGAACCACGGGCCGGGGCCCCTCCATGATGAGATTCAGGCCCAACGCCGTGGCGGCGTCGGCCAAAGTGGCGGTGGCCACGCTGGAAAAATACTCGGCGTGCGCTTTCATTTGGTCCCCCTCCGCGCTTTCCTGGACGCCCGAAATCCGGTATTGTTGCTTATTCGTTTGGATTCCCACCCTCAGGGAGGTCGTCTCGGTGGACGAACTGCGGGTGCTCTCGGTGTGCGGCAACCTGGGCTACGGGTTCCCGGTATCATCCCTTGAAAACGGAATCGCGCGCAATCCGCACTACATGGGGGCGGACAACGGCTCGACCGACGCCGGGCCCTACTACCTGGGCAGCGGGGACCAGCTCACCAAGCGGGAGCAGATCCTCCGCGACCTGGGCCACTCCCTTGCGGCGGCGCGCCGGAAGAGAATCCCCTACATCATCGGCTCGGCCGGAACGGCGGGCGGGAACCCCCACGTGGACGCCGTGCTCGACGTGATGCACCAGCTCGCCAAGCGGGACGGCCACAGGTTCAAGCTCGCCGTCATCCGCTCCGAGATGGACAAGAAGACGGTGAAAAGGGCGGTGCGCGAGGGGCGGACGCGCTCCCTCGGGAAGCTCCCGGATTTGACCGAGGAGGCGGTCGACGAGAGCGTCCGCGTCGTGGGACAGATGGGCCTGGACCCGTTCATCCGCGCCCTCGAGGGCGGGGCGGAGGTCGTCCTGGCGGGCCGCTCCTGCGACACGGCGATCTACACCTCCTACGCCGCCATGCGGGGCTATGACCTGGGCCTCGCCTTCCACATGTCGAAGATCATCGAGTGCGGCGCCCAGTGCGCCCTGCCCATCGGGGCGAACGACTGCATCCTCGGCACCCTGCGGAAGGACCACTTCGAGCTCGAGCCCATGAACATGGACAAGCGGCTCACGCCGAACTCCGTCGCGGCCCACATGATGTACGAGCAGCCGGACCCCTATCTCTTCTATGAGCCCGAGGGCATGGTGGACTTGAAGGAGTCGCGGTTCGAGCAGTTGGACGGGCGGCGCGTCAAGGTGTGGGGCAGCCGCTTCGTCCCGGCGGCGAAGCCCACGATCAAGCTGGAGGGCGTGCGCCTGCGGGGCTACCGGACCATCACCGTGGCGGGGATGACCGACCCCTCGCTCCTCGATCACCTGGACGAGGTGGAGGCCCGGGTCAAGGAGACCGTGGGCCAGATGGTGCGCGGGAGCCTCGGGCCGGGGGATTATGAGCTGCGCTTCATCTTCTACGGCCGCGACGGCGTGATGGGCCGGCCGGGCCCGGAGGGGCGCAAGGTCGCCCACGAAGTGGGCGTGGTCGTGGAGGCCATCGCCAAGGATCAGGCCACCGCCGACGCGGTCTTGTCGCTGGCGCGCAGCACCTTCCTCCATTGCGGCTTCGCCGGCCGGAAGGCCACCGCCGGGAACCTCGCGTTTCCCTTCTCGCCGTCCGACTTCCAGGGGGGGCCGGTCTATGAGTTCCACATCTACCACTTGATGGAGGTGGAGGACGCGGGCGCGCCCTTCGAGGTCTCCTTTGAACGGGTGGGCTGAGGAACGGGATGGATAGGCTCTACGACTTGGCCGAGGTGCTGCGGAGCAAGAACGCGGGTCCGCTCTTCATCACGCTGGACGTGCTGTTCCCTGATGAGGCCACCTACCGCCGCGTGGCCGGGAGCGAGGCGCTGAGCCCCGGCGCTGTGGCGGCGTTTTACGGTGTCCGGCCCGAGGACGTGAAGATCGTCTACTTTGACGCGGCCAACGCCATCAAGGTCACGTTCCCGAGGGTAGGGCCCACGTCGGGGGCGCCCGGCGACCGGGACGTCTACGGCGCCCAGCAGCACGTCCCCCTCCTGGGTTTGATGATCCCCTGACCGCGTTCGCGGCGGGGCGGCCGGAGCGCGCCTTCCGGCGCAAGGAGGCCTTCGCATGACCTTCGCCTGGCCGCTTCTCCTCTGGCTCCT
>JBBTDR010000266.1:2656-5632 GCA_038042665.1 Nitrospinota bacterium | reverse complement strand
TGTGGATCCTGACCATCACGACCGTCGCCTACACCCTCTACGGCGGGATGCGGGCCGTGATCTACACCGACGTCCTCCAGGGGGTCGTCGCCTTGCTCTTTGGCGTCGTGGCGACGTTCGTCCTCCTCAACGCCGTGGGGGGATACACCCACCTGATGGACACGCTGCCCGCCAAGCTGACGATCCACGCCCAGGACTGGGCCGGCTACGGCCTCTTCCTCGGCTGGGTGGTGTTCATGTTCTCCCACCCCCTCACGCTGTCCGACCGGATGACGCGCATGTACGTCATCCAAGGCTTGGGTGCGTTCCGCAGGAACGTCCTGATACTGGGGGGGGCGCTCCTCATGATGTGCGTGATCTTCGCCGTGCTGGGGTTGATCAGCTACCAGGTCGTAGGCCCCGGCGTGAAGCCGAATGACGAGGCCATCCTGATGACGATCCAGAAGCACGCGCCCTGGCTCATGGCCTGGATGGTGGTCGCGGTTTGGGCCTGCGGCCAGTCCACCCTGGACTCCGGGCTCATCGGGGCGGACGCGATGCTCGCCAAGGACATCATCAAGCGCTACATCAAGAAGGACATCTCCCACGCGCGGCTGATCGCGATCGGGAGGTGGGCCATGGTGGTCTTCGGCGCCCTCTGTGCCTGGATCGCCCTTTACCGTCCGCCCGGCATCTGGGCGCTCGTCCGGCTGGTCGTGATGTTCCACATGCAGTTCCTGCCCATGCTGATCTTGGGGCTCTACTGGAAGCGGGCCTCCAAGCTCGGGGCCGAGGTGGGCTGGGCCGTGGGGGTGCTGGTCGGGATCTACTACACCTTCTGGTCGGCGGCGCCGCCCCCCATCAACGTGGGCGGGGCGCCCGGGCCGGGCTTCTTCGCCCTGCTCGTCAACCTCGTGCTGTTCGTGGTGATCTCGTACCTCTCCTCCCCCATCCCGGCGGCCCACCGGGCGAAGTTCGAGGAGGCCTGGGGCGAGCGGAAGTAGGGATTCCGGCTGGAGCGGCCCCCGGTCCCCCGGAGCCAGGGGGGCCGGGGGTTGTTCTTTGGCCGCGGGCCGCGGCCCTACAGGAACCTGGCCAGCACCCGGTTGGCGAGCAGGGTGCCGCGGGAGGTGAGGCGCAGGGCGCCGTCCTCGCGCTCGAGGAGGCCGCCCCGGCCCAGCTCCTCGAAGAGGGGGCCGAACCGCTCCTCCGGGTCCGTCCCGCTGGATCGGGCGATCTCGGGAAGGGAGACGCCTTCCTTGAGCCGGAGGCCGAGCATGAGCGCCTCGCCGAGCGCCTTGGCCGGGTCGTCGAGGATCTCCTCCCCGGCCGCCGGGTCGTCCGCCTTGGCCTGATAGACGTCCGGCCGGGCGTGGTTCCACAAGCGCTTCTGGCCGATGAAGGAATGGGCCCCGGCCCCGAGGCCGAGGTATTCCCCCCGCCGCCAGTAGTTGAGGTTGTGGCGGCAGCGGCGGCCGGGCCGGGCGAAGTTGCTGATCTCGTAGCGCTCGTAGCCCGCCCGGGCGAGGAGGCGGTCGCGCAGCCGCCACATGGCGAGGGCGGCTTCCTCGTCCGGCAGCCCGGGCAGCTCCCCGCGGCTGTGCAGGGCGTGGAAGGCGGTGCCGGGCTCGATGGTGAGCTCGTAGGCGGAGAGGTGCTCGGGCCCAAGCTCCAGGGCGGACTCGATGTCAGCGCGGGCGGCCCCGGGGGTCTGGAAGGGGATGCCGAACATGAGGTCGAGCGAGAGGTTCCGGAAGCCGGCCTCGCGGGCCGCCCGGAAGGCGGCGCGGGCCTCGTCCCCGGTGTGGACCCGGTCGAGGCGCCGGAGGGCCTCGTCGTCGAACGACTGGACCCCGATGCTGATGCGGTTCACCCCCGCCTCGCCGAGGGCGGCGAAGCGGGCGGCGTCCGAGGCGCCCGGGTTGGCCTCCAGGGTGACCTCGGCGTCCGGGGCGAGGCGGAAGCGGCCGCGGAGGGCCTCCAGGATCCGCGCGGTCTGATCGGCCGGGAGAAGGGAGGGGGTGCCTCCCCCGAAGAAGAGGGTCTCGGCCCGCCTCCCCTCCAGGCCCAGGCTGCGGCACCGGCCCTCGAGCTCGCGCAGGAGGGCGTCCGTGTAGCGGGGGGCCCAGTCCCCGCCGGCCCGCCCGAGGGAGATGAGGTTCTCCACGGCGTAGGAGTTGAAGTCGCAGTAGCCGCACTTGGCGAGGCAGAAGGGAATGTGGACGTACACCGAGAGGGGGCGGGGTGCGCCCCCGCCGCCCTCCCGGCCCCCGGGCGCCGTTTGGGCGCTTGGCTTTCGCCGCCGTTCCGATCCGCGCATGGCTTATTGAAAATCCTTGATTTTCTTTCGGTTCCATCCGCCGGCCGCTGGGAGGGGAGGGCGGAATGGCAGTTCCGGACAAACTTGATATATTCCCCTATTCCTTCTTCCGGCGAACGATGGGGGGCTGAGGAGCCGCCGCTGTGCCGATAATGCATCTTACCGCCGATGAACGCTACCGGGTGCTCAGCCGGGTGGGCCATGTGCTCAATTCCAGCCTGGACCTGGAGGTGGTTCTTCCCCGGCTGGCCCAGGAGCTCAAGGCCATTCTGCCCCTGGACCACGTCGCGCTCTGCATCATCAACCCGGACGGGAAGACCTACACCTGGACCAACATCACGACCGAGGAGGGGGGGGTCTCCCTCCCCGGAGAGGACATCCCCCTCGAGGGGGGCGCGCTGGGGTGGCTCATCGAGCACCGCGACGACGAGCCCTATGCCATCTACGAGGACCTCGAGCGCGAGCGGCGCTTCGCGGAAGACGAGATCGTGTTCAAGCGGGGTATCCGCAGCGGCATCCGCGTGCCCCTGGCGCTCCAGGATAAGGTGTTCGGGGAACTGGCGGTGGCCAGCTACGCGCCGCGCTGCTTCACCCAGGAGATGGCCCGGTACCTGGCGGACCTCGCCCCCTCCATCGCCACGGCCGTGGCGAACGCCCGCGCCGACGCCCAGCTCAAG
>JBBTDR010000266.1:0-2646 GCA_038042665.1 Nitrospinota bacterium | reverse complement strand
GAGCAACCCGGCGATGCCGGCGAAGATGAATGCCCACCGCCAGCCCAGCGCGTAGGCGATGACCGGAATCGTGGCGGGAGCGATGATGGCTCCGACGTTCGCGCCGGCGTTGAAGATGGCCGTGGCGAACGCCCGCTCCTACGCCCAGCTCAAGGCGAGCCGGCAGGACCTCTACCAGGAGACGCTCCTCCTGCGGGACGAGCTGCGCGAGATGCACAACTTCGAGGAGCTCGTCGGGAAGAGCGAGGCCATCCAGAAGGTGCAGGACCTCATCCGGCGGGCGGCGCCCACCGAGGCCACGGTGCTCATCCTGGGCGAGACCGGCACGGGCAAGGAGCTCGTCGCCCGCGCCATCCACAATCTGAGCCCCCGCCACGACCGGGTGCTGGTCAAGGTGAACTGCGCCGCCCTCCAGGACACCCTCCTGCTGAGCGAGCTCTTCGGCCACGAGAAGGGGTCCTTCACGGGGGCGGTGGAGCGCAAGATCGGGCGCTTCGAGCTGGCCCACAAGGGCGCGATCTTCCTGGACGAGATCGGGGAGCTCCCGCCCGAGGCGCAGGTGAAGGTGCTCCGCGTCATGCAGGAGCGGGAGTTCGAGCGGGTGGGCGGTACGCGCACCGTCCAGGTGGACACGCGCCTCATCGCCGCCACCAACCGGGACCTGGAGGCCGAGGTGCGCGCCGGCCGCTTCCGGAGCGACCTGTTCTTCCGCCTGAACGTCATTCCCATCCGGGTGCCCCCCCTGCGGGAGCGCAAGGAGGACATCCCCCTCCTGGTCGAGCATTTCATCCGCCGGCACGCCACCCGCCTGAACCGGCGGATCAAGGCCGTGGCCCCCGGAGACCTCGATCGCTTCTTGCGCTACGGCTGGCCGGGCAACATCCGGGAGCTGGAGAACGTGGTGGAGCGCGGCCTGGTCCTGGGCTCGGGGGAGGTGCTGCGCTTCGACAAGCAGCTGATTGGCGAGTCGTCCTCCCACCCCAAAGAGGAAGCGAAGGAGAGGCTCACCACCCTGGAGGACCACGAGCGGCAGTACATCCTCCGCGTCTTGGAGCAGACCGGCGGGGTGGTCTCCGGCGAGCGGGGGGCGGCCCGCATCCTCGGGATGAAGCCCACCACCCTCCAGTCCCGCATGAAGAAGCTGGGCATCCGCTCCCAGCGGAAGTTCCGCGAGGCGGACGAACGCATGGCGGGCTAGGGGGCCCTCGCCCTAGGCCCGCTTCGCGTCCTCGCGCGTTTTCTCTGTCCCGCCCGGTGCTCAACGCCCTATCCCGCCCCGGACATTTGCCCAAGTTTCCCGCGCCGGTTTTCTTCTCTTGAATTGATGGTTCATAGCGATATTTCGTAACTTATCGGAATATCGTGTCAATCTTGTGCGTCATCTGTGCGGTCCGATATTGAAATTTCATTGTAACTAATTGATATATATTGGATTTTATTTGCTGATCGGTTTGGCACATGGGTTGCTGTTTAGGAGTGCAGGAAGCGAGGGAAAAAGAGGCAACGCCCTCTGTCGGGAATTTTGGCCCGGGGCTCATGGGCCTGGTGGAGTGGAGGAGAAAAAATGGATTTCGTGTTCGCTTGCGTGGTTCTGGGTCTTCCCTTCCTGCTGGCCTACCTGCTCCTCTCCAGGGAGCCGAAGGGGGCCCTGGCCGCCCGGCGCGAGGGCGAGTCCCGCCCCTGGGAGCTGGAGGAAGAGCGCGCCGAGAGGCGCCGGGTCAACGCGCTCCTGGAAGAGGAAATGATGCGCCGCGCCGCTTGAGCGGTGCGGAGAGAGCGGTGAGAGGCGATCCGTCATGACGTGGCTGACAATGATCCTGTTCATCCTGGCGTTCGCGGCCCTGGCGATCCTCACGGGCGATGGCGGCCGCGAGGATCGTTTCACGGACAGCCGGCGCAGGATGCGCGGGCGCCAGGCGGCCGGCGGGTTCCCTCCCGAGGGCTGGGAAGTTTACTAAGGCCCGCGCGAGCGGCGCGGCCGGGCGAGAATGGAGGTGTTCGGATGTACGGCAGGGTCCTGATTCCCTTGGATGGTTCGGAGGCCGCGGAGGCCGCCGTGAAGGAAGCCGTGCGGCTGGCCCCGGCCATCCGGTCCGCCCACCTGCTGGTGGTGGATGAGCCCATCCGGGGCGCCGCGCGGCTGGACGGCTACGTCATGTTCGTGGACGAGTGGTTCCGGGTCCGCCGCGGGATGGCCGCGGACTACGCGCGGCCCCTCGCCGAGAAGCTCCAGGAGGCGGGCGTCGAGGTCACCCACTCGATGCTGTTCGGGGAGGCCGGCGCCGCCATCGTCCAGGCCGCCCAGAACCTGAAGCCGGATCTGATCCTGCTGGGAGGCGAGGAGGGCGGCTGGTTCCGGCGCCCCACGGGCCTGGCCAGCCTGGCCGCCCGCGTCTCACGCCGGGTGAGCGCCGCCGTCCTGACTGTCCAGGAGGGCGCCCTCCCCGCGCCCGCGCCGGAGGCCGTGGAAGCCCCTGAGGCCAAGGCCGCCTAGTATTGCGTCCCGTCGATTCCTTGAACAAGCCACGGTGCCAACTTGTCATTCCGAAGGAGCCCTTCGCTTGCGCTCGGCTCGACGGCTCGCGCCGAAGTCTGACCTCGCCGAAGTAAGGACAGGCTCCGCGGCAGAGGAATCTGCATGTTTCA
>JBBTDR010000265.1:0-1980 GCA_038042665.1 Nitrospinota bacterium | reverse complement strand
AGGAATCTGCTTGTGTAACCAGCAGATTCCTCGCTGGCGCTCGGAATGACAACCTTTCCCAGGAGGCCGTCATTTCTGAAAGCTATTTCAGGGACAGGACACTAGTCCTGGAGGAGCAGCTTCTTGCAGTAGGGCGCCCGGGTCATGTAGACGGGGCCGTCCTCGGTGACGAGGATGTGATCCTCGAGCCGCACCCCGGCCCCGCCCGGGACGCCCGGGACGAAGATGAGGGGCTCGACGGCGAAGGTCATCCCCGGCTCGAACTTGACGCTCCCGGCGCCCGGCATCACCTCCCCGATGTAGGGGGGCTCGTTGGGCGAGATGCCGCAGCCGTGGCCGATGAAGAGCTTGATGAAGTTCTTCTCCAGCCCGGCCAAGCGGGCCTCCTCGATGAACTCCTGGGCCGCGTCGTCGTTGGTGCAGCCCACGCGCATCTTGGCGATGCCCCGCTTCAGCGCCTTGTAGACGGTGGTGTAGACCTTCTGCTGCATCGGGTGGGGGGGCTCCCCGGCCAGGGTGGCCCGGCCGCAGTCGCCGAAGTAACCGTTCCAGCAGGCCCCGATGTCGATGAAGACGATATCCCCGTTGCGGATGATCTTGTCGGTGGGGAAGCGGGTGGGAGGCGCCATGTGCTCGCCCGAGGCCACGAAGGGCGAGGCCAGGTGGGCGAACTCCCCGCAGTGGGTGAAGAGCGTCTTCATGGCCTCGGCGGCCACGTCGAACTCCCGGATGCCGGGGCGCACGGCGTCGAGGGCGGTCTGGGTGACCGCGTCGGCCACCGCGCAGGCCTGGAGGAGGCAGGCCACCTCGTCCGGGGTCTTTTGGACCCGGCTCATGTACATGAACCGCTCCCCGTCCACGAACTTGGCCTCGGGGAGGTGCTTGTCCAGGGCCTGGCGCTGCATGAAGGTGTGGAGGTCGAGGCCAATCTTCTTGTTGGCCACCCCCCACTTCTTGAGCCGGGGCACGATCTCGTCGCGCACGGTGTTCTCCACCATGCCCGGCTCCTCGAGGATGCCGATGGGGATGTAGTCCTTGATCCAGGGCATGCACTCCTGGATGCGGTGGGCCTCGCCCGAGGAGGCGAGCAGGGTGGGGTCGCCCTCCTGGTGGAGCAGCACTCCGTAGGTCGTCGAGGAGCGGAACTGGATCATGATGACCCGCGCGCTCGTGAGATAGCGCACGTTCTCGTCCTTCCAGAGGACGAGGGCGTCGATCCCCGCCTTCTTCATGGCCGCCTGGGTCTTGGCGACGCGCTCCTTGCGCATGCGGTCGAAGTCGATGCGCTGCTCCCAGTCCACCATCATCCCGCCGCGCGCCCACGTGGGATACTTCGCCATCCAGCTTCTCCTTCTGCCGCGCTAGGCCGCCCGCCGCGAGGCCGCGCCGCCCGCCAGGACGTTTCGAGGGGAGGAAATCCGCGCCGGACGCTAACACCCGCTCCCACGGGTGTCAACAATTTCGGCCTCCCCGGCCGCCGCTCGCCAGGCCCGCGGGGAGCCGCTATAATGGCTTCGTCCCGCCCGGGGATTCTTCAAAATGCGCAGGCGCCGCGACACCCCCGATTTCACCCGCTCCAGCAAGATCCTGCGGACCTCCTACCACCCCGGCGCGGAGGAGCGCGCCCTGGCGGACCGCCTCCTCCAGAGCGGCCGCGCCCCCGAGCGCGAGGCCCTGGGCCAGCGCCTGCTGGGCGCCATCTGCCAGAAGATGCGCGTCCCCCCCGTCCGCCTCCGGGTGATCGAGACCCCCCAGCCCCACACCCTGCGGGGAGGGCGGCTGGCCGCCAAGCTCTACGGGGTCTATCACTTCGAGGAGCCCCTCATCCAGATCGCCCACTTCACCGCCATCCGGGAGAAGGTGGTGGCCGGGAAGACTTTCCTCGACACCCTCCTCCACGAGTTCATGCACCACCTCGACCGCAAGCTCTACCGCCTCCCCAGCACCCCGCACAGCCCCGGCTTCTACAGCCGGATCGAG
>JBBTDR010000264.1:0-5130 GCA_038042665.1 Nitrospinota bacterium | reverse complement strand
GAATGACACCTTGGGCCGGTTGCTCCTGCAAGGTATTCCTGGGACACGACACTAGGGCTTTCGCAGAAAAGGCCCCGGGCTCTCCCGGGGCCTTTGTTTTTCCCCGCCTCTAGCGGCTGGCGAGCGGCTTGGGCCCCGGGGCGGGCACCACCACCACGCCGTGGGCGCCGTCCCCCGTCTTGATCCGCCGCAGGTTGACGTGCTTCCGGGCGTCCATCACCCACACCTCCTTGGAGTCCCGGTTGCTGACATAAGCCACCGCGCCGTCCGGGGTGAAGGCGATCAGGTCCGGCCGCAGCCCCTGCTTCACGAAGGCCACTTCCTTGTGGTCGGGCAGGGAGTGCACCACGACGGCGTTCTTGTGGGGGAGGGTGATGTAGAGGAAGCGCCCGTCCGGGGTCACCAGGGCGTCGTGGGGCTCGTCGGGGAGCGGGATGGCGCGGGCGATCTGATGGGTGGCCGTGTCCACCACGCTATAGGACTTGCGCTCCCCGTTCATGATGTAGAGCCACTTCCCGTCCCTGCTGAGGTCGAGCCCCTCGATGTAGTGGCCGGCCTCGATCTGCTTGATGGGCTTCCGCGCGGCGAGGTCCACGACGGAGACGTCCTCGCTCAGCTCGTTCGCCACGTAGGCCAGCTTCCCGTCCGGGGAGACCTTGATGTTCACCGGGTTGTTGCCGCCGTGCTCGATGAGGCCCGCGAGGCGCCCGGTGGCCACTTCGAGGATGGTGAGGTTGTCGGAGTAGGTGTTGACGAGGTAGGCGAACTTGCCGTCCGGCGAGAACGCCAGGTTGTAGGGGTCGCGTCCGCCCCGGACGCTCTTCGTGAAGCGGAGCTGGTGGGCGTCGAAGATGCGCACCTCGGAGCGGCCGTCGTTGATGATGTAGACGTGGCGGCCGTCGGGGGCGAGCGTGAGGCGGTTGGCCTTGGGCCCCGCGGGCAGGGTGCGCAGCACCTGGCCCGTCGCGCGGGAGATGACGCTCAGGGTGCCCTCGCGGGTGTTGGTCACGAGGACCAGCTCCTCGGCCGCCCAGGCCGCCGGCCCTCCCCAGGCCACGAGGAGGGCGAGGGCGGCCGCCCCCGCGAGGCGGCGGAGGACGGCGGAGAGGGGCCGCATCGGGGTCACTCCTTCTTGGCGCCGGGGGCCGGTTCCTGCGAGGCCTGCTTGCCCTGCTCCCGCAGGAAGCGATCCCGGGCCTTGGGGTCGAACTGGCACTTGCACAGCTTGCGGACGTGGTCCACGAGGTCCCGGATCTCCCCCGCCGGGAGGGTGTGGCCCCAGGGCGGCATGATGGGGGAGAGGTCGCTCGCGCCCCCGCCGCGGGTGATCGTGCGAAGTATGTCCTCGTCCGAGAACTGCGACATGTCGCGGCCGTCGGTCAGGTTCCGGGGGACGATGGGGAGCTTGGCGGTGTTGTTCACTCCCTTGCCGTCCCCCTTGGGGCCGTGGCACTGGATGCAGTACCAGAGGAAGTTCTGCTCGGCCGTGGGGCGGGCGGGCTTGCCTTGGGCGGCGGCGTCCCCGCCCGCCGGGCCCGGCAGAAGCGCCGCAAGCGTCAGGAAAAAGGCCAGGGCTCTCATTTGAAGGTCGCGATGTAGGCGGCGAGGGCGATCATATCGTGCTCGGAGATGGGCGTGAAGGCCGTCTCCCCGTACCGGGGCATCCGCCCGTTCGGGTTGTAGCGCTCCGGGGACTTGAGGAGGGCCACGATGAAGTCGGGCCTAAGCCGCAGGCCGGCGTCGTTCAGGTGAGGCCCGGTGAAGCCCCCTACCTCGATGGCCTGGCGGTACACCGTCTTGCGGATGTGGACCATATGGCAGGCGTAGCAGGGCTGCTCCTTCTGGAAGAGGATGCGCGCCCGGCGGAGCACCTCGCGGGGGAGGTTCTCCCCCCAGGCCGGGACGGCGCCCGAGGGCATGGCGGCGTCCTTCAGGCTTTCGAGGTAGCGGGCGACCTCCGCCGCGTCCTCCGGCGGGAGGGCGGGATGGGGGGTCTGGCCCTTCTCCATCGTCCCCCACTTCACCCCGAGGAGGGCCTTGGGCTTGGCGAGCCAGCCCCGGAGGTAGCCGGGCTGGAACTTGCTCCCCGCGTACCAGAGGGCCGGGCCCTTGAGCTTGTGCCGCTCGTAGACCGGGCGCGCCGCTTCGGGGCCCTGGGTGGCGTGGCACCCCCCGCAGCCCTTCTGGAGGAAGATCGCCTCCCCCCTCTCCGCGGCCCAGGCGGGAGCCTCCGTCAGGAGGGAGAAGAGGGCCACCCCCCCCGCGAGCGCCGAAGCGGCGCGGAACGGACGAAGGCGCATCGGGCTCAACGCGGCGCCTCCGGCTCCTTCACCTGGGGGGCGTTCCCCTCGAGGGTCCGGAGGAAGGCGAGGATCTCTTGCTTCTCCTTCGGGGTGAGCTTCAAGGGGGAGATGTCAGGGTCGAGGTTGGGGTTGGGGTGGCCGCCCTTGTCGTAGAAGTCCACCACTTCCTCCAGGGTGTTGAAGCGGCCGTCGTGCATGTAGGGCGCGGTGCGGGTGATCTCGCGCAGGGAGGGGGTCTTGAACTTCCCCCGGTCCTTGCGGTCCCGGGTGATCTCCTCGCGCCCGATCTCGGGTTTTTGCTTGTCCATCCCGATGCCGATGTTGTGGAACTTGTTGTCGGTGAAGGGCGCGCTGAACTCGTCCACCAGGTGGCACTTCAGGCACTGGGCCTTGTTCTTGAAGAGATCGAAGCCCCGCTTGGCCTCGGCGGAGATGGCCCTCTCGTCCCCCCCGAACTTCCACCGGTCGAAGGGGGAATTGCCCGAGACGAGGGTGCGCTCGAAGGTGGCGATGGCCCGGGCGGCGCGGTCGAGGTTGATGGCGGGGTCGCCGAAGGCGCGCCGGAAGGCCTCGGGGTAGGCGGGGATGGCGCTCAGGACCTTGACCACCCGCTCCTCGCTGGAGTTCATCTCCGCCGGGTTCTGGATGGGGCCCTTGGCCTGCTCCTCGAGGCTCTGGGCGCGGCCGTCCCAGAACTGGCGGGTGTAGTAGGCCGCGTTCAGGACGGTGGGCACGTTCCGGACCCCGAGCTTGCCCTCGACCCCCACCCCGTACTGCCGCGCGTTCGAGAAGCCCCGGGTGGGCATGTGGCAGGTGGCGCAGGCCACGGTGCCGTCCGAGGAGATGCGCTTCTCGAAGAAAAGCAGCCGCCCGAGCTCCACCTTCTCCCGGGTCATGGGGTTGTCGGGGGGGACGGGCAGATCGTCCAAGCCAAGGGGGGGCGGCGGGGGCAGCTCCCCCGGATCGGGGGAGGGCTGGGCCGCCCCCAGGGAGGCCCCTCCTGCGGTGCCCGCGGCGGCAAAAGACAGGGCCGCCCAAAGACACAAGGCGGCCTTCCGGGTGCTCGGGTTTTTCAGCAAAATGATCCTCAAAAAACGGGCGATCACTTTCTTGAATTATAACACAAAACCCGGGACCCGGACCCAAATATCCTTAATCCCCGGCCTATTTCCGCTGTAGCAGTTCGATGATCACTCCGTCCGGAGCCTCGATGAAGGCGATCTGGGTGGTGGGGTTGAACTGGGTGACGTCCACCGTAAACTTCACCCCCTTGCTCTTGAGCCCCGCGCAGTAGGCCCGGAAATCCACGTTTCCGGCCACCTGGAAGCCGAAATGATCGGTCCCCCACTCCAGGCCCGTCTTGTCCTGGGCGGCCTCGCCAGGGCGCTGCCCGCGGACGATCACCTTGTGGCCCCCGAAGTCGATGTAGACCTGGGGCGCCCCCCGGACCTCGTGGCTCGCGGTGACTTTCCCCTCGAGCTTCTCGACGAACCACTTGGCGGACGCCTCGGGGTTCCGGCTGATGACATGGACGTGGTCGAAGGAAAGATTGCTCATGCGAACCTCCGTGGGGCCTCAGCGGGCCCAGGTGATGTCGCCGAATTCCCCCGCGCGGGGGCGGCCGGCGGCCTTGAATTGGGCGAACTCCTTCTTGCTCTGGGCCACGGTGGAGTTGGCCCCGTGGCCGGGGTAGAGAACGGTGTCGTCGGGCAGGGTGAGCACCTTGCGCTCGATCGTCTCGATCGAGGTGAGGAGCTGTTCGTGCCGCCAGGTCTTGCCCGGCCCGCCCGGGAAGATGGTGTCCCCGCAGACGCAGTGGCCGGGGAAATGGTACATCAGCATCCCCCGGCAGTGCCCCGGGGCGTGGATGGCCCGGAGGCTCGCCTTGCCGAAGGCGATCTCCTGGCCGTCCTGGATCTCGAAATCGGGGCGGACGCCGAACTCCCGGGCGTCCTCGGGATGGAGGCCCAGGGGGGCGCCCGTGCGCTTGCGGACCTCGGCCAGGGCGTCGATGTGGTCTCCGTGGCAGTGAGTCTGTAGGATGCACTTGGGCTTCGCCCCCTTGCAGGCGTCCAGGATCATGCCGGCCGAGTGAGAGGTGTCGATGATGACGCACTCCCGGGTCTGCTTGCAGGTGAAGATGTAGACGTTGTTGCTGTAAGGCCCGAGGTTGAGCTTGCGCAGGGTGAGTCCGCCGAGCTCCACCGTCTGATCGAATTCGCCCATGGGCGTCACCTCCATGAGGAGATGGGGGCATGAGGGGATGGGAGCCCCTCTGCCCATCGCGTTGCGGGAGCCGGGCCGTGCCGCTGGGAGGCCTGAGGCGCTGACAGGCCGATTCTAAATGCCCGTGGCGGGGACCACAACCCGCCGGGGCCGGGGAAAGACGGTGGCCAGGCCCTATGTCTTCGTGAACATGGCCATGACCCTGGACGGCAAGATCGCGGCCTTCGACCGGGGGGGCCGCTCCCTGGGTAGCGGGGCCGACCGGCGGGAGATGGACCGCCTCCGCGCCGAGGCGGATATCGTCCTCTGGGGGCGGGGCACCCTCTTGGCCGCCCGGGGGTCCGCCCGGGTGCGCGACCCCGGGCTCGCCGCCGCCCGGCAGGCCTCGGGCCGCCCCGCCCCGCCGGCCAACGGCGGCGTCCCGGCAAGCGGGGAGATCCCCCCCTCCTGGAGAGGGGTCGAGGGTGGGTTCTTCGGTCATCGGACAAACCGGGTTATTCATCAAGCGCATCGACGCAGGTCAGCTAAAGATCAAGACGCGGCGTGGCGAGCCGGCGTTCCGTCCGCCGGTATTCTTCATGTCGGCGACCTTGGAATCCAT
>JBBTDR010000263.1:0-11270 GCA_038042665.1 Nitrospinota bacterium | reverse complement strand
GCCGCGCCTGAGCCCCGCCGGGCTTTTACCCGCGATCGAGGAGAAACGGCCGCATGGAACGGACGTTCGCGATGATCAAGCCCGACGCCGTCGAGCGGGGCCTTGCGGGCAAGATCCTCTCCCGCATCGAGGCGGAGGGGTTCAGGGTGCTGGGGATGAGGCTCGTGCGCATGAGCAAGGCCCAGGCCGAGGGTTTCTACGCCGTGCACCGGGAGCGGCCCTTCTTCCAGGGCCTGACCGCCTACATGTCCTCGGGCCGCACCGTGGTCCTGGCCCTCGAGCGGGAGGGCGCCATCCAGCGCTGGCGCGACGTGATGGGGGCCACCGACCCCGCCAAGGCCGCCCCGGGCACGATCCGCAAGGAGTTCGGCGAGAGCATCGAGCGCAACGCCACCCACGGCTCGGACGCCCCCGAGACGGCGGCCTTCGAGCTGGGCTACTGGTTCCCGGGGGTGTCGCTCCACGAGGGCTAGCCGGGAGGGCTGAGAGGATGCGCCTGAAGGGGAAAGTCGCCATCGTCACCGGGGCCAGCCAGGGCATCGGCCAGGCCATCGCCCTCGCCTTCGCCCGCGAGGGGGCGAAGCTCGTCCTCGCCGCCCGCAACCGCGCCAACCTTGAGGGGACGGCCAAGAGGGTGGCCGCCCTCGGGGGCGCCTCCCTCGTCGTGCCCGCCGACGTAACCGACGAGGCCCAGGTGCGCGCCCTGGCCGAGAAGACCCTCGCCGAGTTCGGCGCCATCGACATCCTGGTGAACAACTCGGGCATCGCGGGCCCCACCAAGCCCTGCGAGGAGGTGACGCGCGCGGAGTGGGAGGAGTGCATGGGGGTGAACGTGACGGGCATGTTCCTGTGCTCGAAGCACGTCATCCCGGTGATGAAGAAGAACCGGCGCGGGCGCATCATCAACGTGAGCTCGATGAGCGGCAAGCGCCCCCTCCCGAACCGCGCCCCCTACACCGCCTCCAAGATGGCCGTCATCGGCTTCACCCGCACCCTGGCCTTCGAGCTGGGCGAGTACGGCGTGACCGTGAACGCCATCTGCCCGGGCGCCACCGAGGGCCCCCGCATCACGAGCGTCATCGAGAACATGGCGAGGGTCGGCGACATCACCTACGCGGAGGCCGAGCGGACCTTCACCGGCCCGGCCGCCCTCAAGTGCCTCGTCCGCTCGGAGGACCACGCGGCGCTCTGCGTCTTCCTCGCCTCGGACGAGGCGGCCCACATGACCGGCCAGGACATCAACGTCACGGCCGGCCTCGTCTGGTATTAGGTCCCTCCCTCCTCCCAGCTTCCCCGCCCGTGCTATGCTTGGGGGTTGCCGTCCCGCCGCCGGGGCGGCCCGCCTGTGATTGCCGCCTGAGGCCCTCATGCCGAGCGGGAACGGGGCGCCGCGCCGCGAGCGGAAGATCGTCGTCCGCGGCGCCCGCGAGCACAACCTCAAGGACCTCCACCTCGAGATCCCCCGGGACCGGCTCATCGTCGTCACCGGCCTGAGCGGATCGGGCAAGAGCAGCCTCGCCTTCGACACCCTCTACGCCGAGGGCCAGCGCCGCTACATCGAGTCGCTCTCGGCCTACGCCCGGCAGTTCATGGACCAGATGGACAGGCCCGACGTGGACTCCATCGAGGGCCTCTCGCCCACCATCGCCATCCAGCAGAAGACCATCAGCAAGAACCCCCGCTCGACCGTCGGCACGGTGACCGAGATCTACGACCACTTGCGCCTCCTCTACGCCCGCCTGGGGAGCCCGCACTGCCCCTCCTGCGGCCGGCCCATGAACGCCCAGAGCGTGGACCAGATGGTGGGCCGGGCCCTGGCCCTCGGGACGGGGAAGCAGCTCCAGGTGCTGGCCCCCGTGGTGCGCGGGCGCAAGGGCATCTACCGCAAGGAGCTGGACGACCTCCAGCGCAAGGGCTTCGCCCGGGTGCGGGTGGACGGGCGCTACCGCGGCCTGGAGGAGGAGATCGCCCTCGACCGCCACGCCAAGCACAACATCGAGGTGGTGGTGGACCGGGTGGCGCTGAGGCCCGGCGCCGAGAAGCGCCTGGGCGAGTCCATCGAGACGGCCCTCTCCCTCGCCAAGGGCTTCGTCATGTTCCACGAGGAGGGGGGGAGCGAATACCTCTTCAGCCGCCAGTCGGCCTGCGCCGAGTGCGGGGTGATGCTCCCCGAGATGGCCCCGCGCATGTTCTCCTTCAACAGCCCCTATGGGGCCTGCCCGGCCTGCGGCGGGCTGGGAGCGGTCCACCAAATTGACCCCGCCCGGGTGGTGCCCGACCCGGGGCTCTCGTTGGACGAGGGGGCCCTCGCCCCTCTGCGCGGGAGCAAGAGCTTCCTCGCCTCGGCGGTGCGGGCGGCGGTGGAGACGTATGGCATCCCCACAGCCCGGCCCTTCTCGAAGCTCTCCGCGAAGCACCAGGGCATCCTCCTCCACGGCACGGACGGGGATGCGCTCCGCATCCGCCACCGGACGGGGCGGCGCACCCTGCGGCGGGAGCGGGCCTTCCCCGGCGTCCTGGCCGCCCTGGCCGGGCGCCGGGAGGAGACCCAGAGCGACGAGCGGCGGGCCGGCATCGAGCAGTACATGAGCGCCCTCCCCTGCGCGGCCTGCCGGGGCGGGCGCCTGCGGCCCGAGAGCCTGGGGGTCACCTTCGGGGGGAAGAGCATCGCCGAGGTCTGCGCCATGACCATCCAGGAGGCCCGGCCCTTCTTCGCCCGGATGAGCGAGGTGCGGGCGAACGATCTGGTGGCCGAGCGCATCCTCAAGGAGGTGAACGAGCGCCTCGAGTTCCTCGGCCGGGTGGGGCTCGGCTACCTCACCCTCGACCGCCCCACCGGCACCCTCGCGGGGGGCGAGGGCCAGCGCATCCGCCTCGCGGGCCAGATCGGGGCCGCCCTCGTGGGGGTGCTCTACATCCTGGATGAGCCCAGCATCGGCCTCCACCAGCGGGACAACCGCCAGCTCCTCGCCACCCTCAAACGCCTGCGCGACAACGGGAACACCGTCATCGTCGTCGAGCACGACCGCGAGACCATCGAGAGCGCGGACTACGTGGTGGACCTCGGGCCGGGGGCCGGGGAGCACGGCGGCAGGCTCGTGGCCTGCGGCCCCCCCGACGCCGTGCGCGCCAACCCCGCCTCCCTCACCGGGCGCTACCTCGCCGGGACCCTCGAGGTCCCGCGCCCGGCCGAGCGGCGGCGGCCCGCCGGGAAGTTCCTCACCGTCCGGGGGGCCTCGGAGCACAACCTGAAGGGGGTGGACGCCTCCATCCCCCTGGGGCTCTTCACCTGCGTGACCGGGGTGAGCGGGAGCGGGAAGAGCACCCTCGTCGGGGACATCCTCTACCGCGCCCTGGCCCGGAGGCTCTACGGGGCGCTCGCCCCGCCGGGAGCCCACCGGGCCATCGAGGGCATCGAGCACATCGACAAGGTCATCGACATCGACCAGTCCCCCATCGGCCGCACCCCGCGCAGCAACCCGGCCACCTACACCGGGGTGTTCGCCCCCATCCGGGAGCTCTTCGCCCAGGTGCCCGAGGCGCGCAAGCGCGGCTACAGGGGCGGGCGCTTCAGCTTCAACGTGGCGGGCGGGCGCTGCGGGGCCTGCGAGGGGGACGGCTACGTGCGGGTGGAGATGCACTTCCTCCCCGACCTCTACGCCCAGTGCTCGGAGTGCCGGGGGCGGCGCTTCAACCGCGACACCCTGGACGTCCGCTACAAGGGGAGGAACATCGCCGAGGTGCTCGACATGCCGGTGGACGAGGCGGCGGAGTTCTTCGAGCCCATCAACGCCCTGCGGTGGAAGCTCCGCACCCTCCAGGACGTGGGGCTGGGCTACGTGCGCCTGGGCCAGCCCGCCACCACCCTGAGCGGGGGGGAGGCTCAGCGCGTCAAGCTGGCGAAGGAGCTCTCCCGCCAGGCCACGGGCTGCACCCTCTACATCCTGGACGAGCCCACCACGGGCCTCCACTTCGCCGACATCGAGAAGCTCCTCGCCGTCCTCCACCGCCTGGTGGACCAGGGGAACACCGTCGTCGTCATCGAGCACAACCTGGACGTCGTCAAGGCGGCGGACTACATCCTCGACCTCGGCCCCGAGGGCGGGGAGGAGGGCGGGCGCCTCGTCGCGGCGGGCTCGCCCGAGGAGGTGGCCCTCGCCGAGGGCTCCTACACTGGGGCCCACCTCCGCCAGGCGCTCGGCGCCGCCCCCGCCGGCCATGCCTGAGGGCGGCCCCCGCCGTCTGGCCCTTTGGCTGGAGTACGACGGCACGGACTTCCGCGGCTGGCAGGTCCAGCCCGGGGAGCGCACCGTCCAGGGGGAGCTCGAGCGGGCCCTCGCCACCCTCTGCGGCGAGCCGGTCCGGGTGGTCGGCTCGGGCCGCACCGACGCCGGGGTGCACGCCCTGGGCCAGGTGGCCCACTTCGACACGCGCGCAAGCTATCCCCTCGCCCGCTTCCGCACCGGGGTGAACGCTCTCGTCGGCCCCGACCTCGCCGTCCTGGAGTGCCGGGAGGCCGCCCCGGACTTCCACGCCCAGCACGACGCCATCGGGAAGACCTACCGCTACCGCATCCTCAACCGCCGGGCGGCGAGCCCGCTCAGGCGAAACCGCGCCTGGCACCTGCGCGCCCCGCTGGATGCGGAGCGCATGGTGCGCGCGGCCGCCTTCCTCCTCGGGGAGCACGACTTCGCCGCCTTCTCGCGGGAGCAGGGAAGGCCCCCCTCCACCGTCCGCCGCCTGGGCCGGCTCGAGGTGCGGCGGGAGGGGGACGAGATCGTCATCGAGGCCGCGGGGAACGGTTTTCTCCGCCACATGGTGCGCACCATCGCGGGCACCCTCGCCGGGGTGGGGAGAGGGGAGCGGGAGCCGGAGTCGCTCAGGCAAATCCTCGACTCCCGCGACCGCGCCCAGGCGGGCCTCACCGCCCCGCCCCAGGGCCTCTTCCTGGTGGGGGTGGACTACGGCCCCAAGACCCCCCTGCCCGGGCCCCCGGGGGAAACCCTTGACGCAGGCTGAGATTTCTGGGTATCGTTCCCGCAGGTGAACTTCTTTCAGAGAGGGTGAAGGCGGCATGAGCGAGCGGATTTTCTCCCCCGGGGCTTGGCCCTGGCGACGCATCACCTGGTTCCGGAGGGGAGGTCCGCCCGGGAGAGGTTAGCCGGTTCTTTTCGTGTGCTGATCGCGGCGCCATGGCGGACTTCCCCGGTTCCCATGGCGTTTTTTTGTGACGGATTTTTCCGTGCGGTGAATTGGGCCGCGCTTTCTGAATCCAGAGGGCCGGCCCGTGAGGAGACCATGAAGAGCGAACGGTATGTGCCCGACCGGGAGGCGTTCCTTGAGCTGGCGAAGCAGGGGAACATCGTCCCGGTCTACCGCGAGGTGCTGGCCGACCTGGAGACCCCCGTCTCGGCCTACCTCAAGATCGCCGACGGCCCTTACGCCTTCCTCCTCGAGAGCGTGGAGGGCGGGGAGAAGTGGGGGCGCTACTGCTTCCTGGGGAGCCGCCCGGCGGCGGTCTTCGAGAGCAAGGGGAGGAGGGTCCGCCTCACGCGCGGCGGGAGGACCGAGTCCTTCGAGGCCGAGGACCCCATCGAGGCCCTGCGGGGGTTCCTGGCCCAGTACAGGGCCGTCGAGGTGCCGGGGCTCCCCCGCTTCTGGGGGGGGGCGGTGGGCTACATGGCCTACGACGCCGTGCGCTTCGTCGAGCGCCTGCCCGAGCGGGCGGTGGACGACCTGGGGCTGCCCGAGCTGGTGTTCATGGTCACGGAGAGCCTCATCATCTTCGACCACGTCACCCAGCGGATGAAGGTGGTGGCCCACGCCCACCTGGACGGGGTGGAGCCCGAGGCCGCCTACCGCGAGGCGGTGGGGCGCATCGAGCGCCTGATCGCCAGGCTCCAGGACGCGCCCGCCGCCCCGCCGCACGCGCCGGCCTCCCCGCCCGCCGCGCGGCTCTCGGGCCATCCCGTGGCCGGAGCCAAGGGGCTCCACTCCTCCTTCCCGCGCGCGGGCTTCGAGGGGGCGGTGGCCCAGGCGGTGGAGATGATCCACGCCGGGGAGGCCATCCAGGTGGTGCTGGCCCAGCGGCTGGAGAGCGCGCTCGACGTGCATCCTTTCTCCATCTACCGGGCCCTCCGGACGGTGAACCCCTCGCCCTACATGTTCTACCTCGCCCTGGGCGAGACCACCCTGGTGGGCGCCTCGCCCGAGGTGCTGGTGCGCCTGGAGGGGGACCGGGTGGAGGTGCGGCCCATCGCGGGCACCCGCCGCCGGGGGAAGAACGAAGAAGAAGACCGGGCGCTGGCCGAGGAGCTCCTCGCGGACGAGAAGGAGCGCGCCGAGCACATCATGCTCGTGGACCTGGGCCGCAACGACGCGGGCCGGGTGTGCGCGAAGGGCACGGTGCGGGTGACCGAGCAGATGGTCGTCGAGCGCTACAGCCACGTCATGCACATCGTGAGCAACGTCGTCGGGCAGCTCGAGCCGGGGAGGGACGCCTTCGACGTCCTGCGGGCCGCCTTCCCGGCGGGGACGGTCTCGGGCGCCCCCAAGGTGCGGGCGATGGAGATCATCGAGGAGCTCGAGCCCGTGCGCCGGGGACCCTACGCCGGGGCGGTGGGCTACTTCGGCTTCGGCGGGAACATGGACACCTGCATCGCCATCCGCACCCTCTTCGCCCGGGAGGGGAAGCTCTACCTCCAGGTGGGGGCGGGGATCGTGGCGGACTCGAAGCCGGACCTCGAGTACGAGGAGACCATCAACAAGGCCCGCGGCACCCTCCGCGCCCTGGAGCTGGCGCGGACGGGGCTGCTGTAGCCGTGCAATGATGTTCGTCCTGGGAGAAGGTCTGGGATTTTCACCCTCTCCCTTTGGGAGAGGGCAGGGTGAGGGAAGATTCTCGGAGCGGTTTTTCCCTCACCCCCTTCCCCTCTCCCGGAGGGAGAGGGGGGTGGAGCCCCCACGAATTTCACTCCCGGGAGCTCGCTCGGCGAACCACCTGCTTGGATTTCACATTTGATGGGCTTCGGAGGAGAAACCATGCCCCGCGTCCTGATGATCGACAACTACGACTCCTTCACCTACAACCTCGTCCAGTACCTCGCGGAATTGGGGGCCGGGGTGACGGTGTGGCGGAACGACCGCTTCGCCCTCGAGGACGTGGAGGGGGAGAAGCCGGACCTCATCGTCATCTCGCCGGGCCCGGGCCGGCCCGAGAAGGCGGGGCTCTCCATGCCCCTCATCGGGCGCTACGCGGGCAAGTTCCCCATCCTGGGGGTGTGCCTGGGCCACCAGGCCATCGGGGCCGCCTTCGGGGGGAGGATAGTGCGCGCCGGGCGGATCATGCACGGCAAGACCTCCCCCGTGCGCCACGACGGGAAGGGGGTCTTCGCGGGCCTGCCCAACCCCATGACCGCCACCCGCTACCACAGCCTCCTCATCGAGCGCGGGAGCCTGCCCGGGCGGCTCGAGGTGTGCGCCGAGACCGCGGAGGGGGAGATCATGGGGGTGCGGGTGAGGGGCCTCGCGGTGGCGGGGGTGCAGTTCCACCCCGAGTCCGTCCTGACGCCCGAGGGGAAGTCCCTCCTCAAGAACGCCCTGGAGGGAGGCTGCGCCCCTGCCTGAGAGCCCGGGGGCTTGAGGGCGGGGCGGGGGCGGGGTATGGTTCCTGGGTTCTCGGCCGCTTCTTGGGCCCGCGGAGGGCGGGGGCAAGGGGCGCCTCGCCCCCGCGCCTGGGGTGGACGGGCGGATGGCCAGGCCGATGAACAGGCCGATGAACAGGAAGGTGCCCGCATGATCCAGCAGGCCATCAACAAGCTCGTGCAGCGCCAGCACCTCTCGGCCGGGGAGGCCGAGGGGGTGATGGACCAGATCATGACCGGGGAGGCCACCCCGGCCCAGATCGGGGGCTACCTCGTGGCCCTGCGGATGGCCGGGGAGACCCCGGAGGAGATCGCCGGCAGCGTCCGCTCCATGCGGGCCAAGGCCACCCGGGTCCCCACCCGGCACCCCCTGGTGGTGGACACCTGCGGCACCGGAGGGGACGGCGCCCACACCTTCAACATCTCCACCACCGCCGCCTTCGCCGTGGCGGGGGCGGGGCTCCCCGTGGCCAAGCACGGCAACCGCTCGGTCTCGAGCCAGTCGGGGAGCGCGGACGTCCTCAAGGCCCTGGGGGTGAACATCGAGGCCGCGCCCGGGCGGGTGGGCGCCTGCCTGGACGAGGCGGGCTTCGGCTTCCTCTTCGCGCCCGCGCTCCACGGGGCGATGAAGCACGCCATCGGCCCCCGGCGGGAGCTCGCCATGCGGAGCATCTTCAACATCATGGGCCCCCTCACCAATCCCGCGGGCGCCCAGTGCCAGCTCGTGGGGGTGTACGCCCCCGCGCTGACCGAGCTGGTGGCGGACGTGCTGGGGAGGCTGGGGGCCAAGCGCGCCCTCGCCGTCCACGGCCACGACGGGATGGACGAGGTGACCCTCGCCGGGCCCACCCGGGTCTCCGAGTGGGACGGGCGCTCCGTGCGGACCTACGACGTGCGGCCCGAGGAGGCGGGCCTCGCGAGCGCCCCGGCCAAGGAGCTGGCCGGGGGCGGCCCCGAGGAGAACGCCGGGATCACCCGCGCCATCCTCGCCGGGGAGAAGGGCCCCCGCCGGGACGTGGTGCTCCTCAACGCCGCCGCCGCCCTCATGGCCGGGGGAAAGGCGAAGGACCTCGGGGAGGGGGTGGAGCTGGCGGCCCGGGCCATTGACTCAGGCGCCGCCCAGCGCGTCCTCGATCGGCTCATCGAGATCTCCAACGCATGACGCTGAAATCCCTCACGGTCCTGGACGAGCTGGTGGCGGGTGTCCGGGAGGACTTGGTCGCCGACCGGGCCGTCCGGCCCGAGAGCGGGCTCCTCGCCCGGGTGCGGGACGCCCCTCCCGCCCGGGGCCTCGCGGGCGCCCGCCGGCTGGCGCCCTCGGGCCGGGACCCGGCCGGGGGCCGGGTGCGCGTCGTCGCCGAGGTGAAGCAGGCCTCGCCCTCCCAGGGCCAGATCGCCCAAGCCTACGACCCGGCCGCCATCGCCCGGCGCTACGAGGCGGGGGGGGCGGCGGCCATCTCGGTCCTCACCGAGCGCCGCCGCTTCCTGGGGAGCATGGCCCACCTCGAGGCCGTCCGGGCGGCGGTCCAGCTCCCCGTGCTGCGCAAGGAGTTCATCTTCGACCCCTACCAGGTCCTGGAGGCGCGGGCGGGGGGGGCGGACGGCGTCCTCCTCATCGCGGCCATCCTGGAGACCCACGAGATGGAGGATCTCCGCCTCCAGGCCGAGGACCTGGGGATGGACGCCCTGGTCGAGGTCTACGCCGGGGAGGAGCTGGAGCGGGCCCTCGCGGCCGGGGCGCGCATCCTGGGGGTGAACAACCGCAACCTCAAGACCTTCGAGGTGGACGCGGGCCACACCCTGCGCGTCTTCGGCCGCCTCCCGGCCGCCCGGCGGCGGCCGCTCGTCCTGGTCTCCGAGAGCGGGATTTTCGGCTGGCGGGAGGTGGCCCCCCTGGCCGAGGCGGGGGTGGACGCCATCCTGGTCGGGGAGTCCCTCATGCGGGCCCCCTCGCCGGAGGGGCTTTTGAGCGAGCTCCGGGGGCTCTCCCGGGCGGGCTAGGAGGGGGGAGCCTCGCCAGGTTGCTCACTGGCCAATCGCGCGCAATTGGGAATCCCCTTCCGGGCCTCTACCCCCCCATCCCCCCCTTGGTTAAGGGGGGATGGGGGGGGGTCGGTCCTTTGGGTGGAGGGAAGACCCAGCGTTCCCCCACCCCGGCCCGCCCCTGCCGCTTCTTTCGGAGAGGCGTACGCCCCTCCGGAGGAATGACGAGCCGGCGCCGTGACTTGTTCAAGGAATCCACCGGGCGCAATACCAGATGAAGGAGGAGTGAGGGTGTACCAGGAGATCATCTACCACAGCGAGGGCCTCAAGATCGCCGCCCATCTCTATACTCCACAGGGCTGGAAGAAGGGCGATCCGCCCCGCCCCGCCATCATCTGCCTCCACGGCTACAGCGGGATGAAGGAGGTCTACGGCATGGACGTCCCCCGGCGGCTGTGGGAGGAGGGCTACTTCGTCCTCGCCCCGGACCACCGCGGCTTCGGCAAGAGCGAGGGCCCGCGGGGCCGCCACCGGCCCCTTGAGCAGGCCCAGGACACCTATGACGCCATCACCTGCCTGGAGACGGTGGAGGGGGTGGACCCGGGCCGCATCGGCATCTTCGGGACCAGCTTCGGCGGGGCGAACGCCGTCTGGGTGGCGGCCTTCGACGAGCGGGTGAAGGTGGTGGTCACCTCGGTGGGGGTGTTCGAGGGGGAGCGCTGGATGCGCTCGGTGCGCCGCCCCCACGAGTGGAAGGCCTTCCGGGAGAAGGTCATGGCGGCGGCCCGGCGGCGCGTGACGGCGGGCGAGGCCACCACCGTGCCCCTCCCCGAGATGATGCTCTGCGACCCCCACACCGAGATGGTGCTCAAGGGCCACCACCAGAAGCACCCCCACTATGTGAAGGACTACGACCTGGAGAGCGCCGAGGCCTGCTGGCGCTACAAGCCCGAGTGGGTGGCGGGGCGCATCGCGCCCAGGCCCGTGCTCTTCATCTACGCCGAGCACGACCACCTCGTGCCCGTCCAGGAGCAGCTCTCCTGCCACGCCGTCTGCGGGGAGCCCAAGAAGCTGGTCAAGCTGCCCGGCGCGGAGCACTACGAGTCCTACAAGTTCTGCAACCCCGCCCTCCACGAGATCGGGATGCGGGAGGCGGTGGCCTGGTTCGGGCGGCACCTGTAGGCGGGGGATCTCCACTCGTTGCTCACCCCCCGGCGGGGCCGGCTCTTCTCCCTCTCCCTCTGGGAGAGGGCCAGGGTGAGGGGCACCCCAACAATCGGAGATTTTTGGGTGGCGATGCCCGCCACCGCTCGGGGTGAGGGAGGGTTCAGCAGCGGGAGCGGTTTTTCCCTCACCCCCATCCCCTCTCCCAAGGGGAGAGGGGGGAGCGGCCCTGCCATCCGCGGCGTGAACAAGCGTGTTTGGCTTCACCTCTAGGCAGGGTGGCGCTCCGGCGGTTTGGCGGTGGTCCCGCCTGGGATAGGATGGCCCGTCCCGGGGCCGGGAGGGGGGCGCGATGCCGGAGATGAAGCCGCGGGTGAGCTACCTGGGGCCCGAGGCCACCTTCACCCACGAGGCGGCGCTGCGGCACTTCGGGCCGGAGGCGGAGCTGCTGCCCGCGGGCTCCATCGCGGCGGTGTTCGA